>JAICZD010000132.1 GCA_025933855.1 Modestobacter sp.
ATCCGAGTCCAGCGTCTTGAGCAACCCATAGGGTTGCCATCGGATAACGGGACGGGGGTTTCGGTGCACATCCTGCTCGTGGAGGACGACGACCGGGTCGCGGCAGCGCTGACCGACCTGCTGCGCCGCCACGGGGTGGTGGTGAGCCGGGCAGCCACCGGCCAGGAGGCGCTGGCCGGCCACGACGTCGACCTGGTCCTGCTCGACCTCGGCCTGCCGGACATGGACGGCGCCGCGGTGTGCCGGGCGCTGCGCCGCAGCTCCGCGGTGCCGATCATCGCGGTGACCGCCCGGGGCGAGGAGCGCGACCGTGTCCTGCTGCTGCGGACCGGTGTCGACGACTACGTCGTCAAGCCCTACAGCAGCGCCGAGCTGCTCGCCCGGATCGAGGCCGTGGTCCGGCGGACCCGCCGTGGCCCGGCGGCGACCCCGCCCCGGCCGGCGGTGAGCGCGCCGGGGCGGGGCCGGTTGCGCGTCGGGCCCCTGGACATCGATCCGGACAGCCGGCGGGTCACCGTGCACCGGACGGAGCTGCAGCTCTCGCGCAAGGAGTTCGACATCCTGCTCGTCCTCGCCCGGGCGGGAGGTGCGGTGTGCACCCGGGAGACGCTGCTGGACCAGGTCTGGGGGGCGACCCTGTTCGGGTCGACCCGGACGCTGGACGTGCACATCGCCACCCTGCGGGCGAAGCTCGCCGAGTCCGCCGCGGACGGCGCGGACGGCGCGGACCTGATCGAGACGGTCCGCGGCGTCGGGCACCGGTTGCGCGTGCCCACCCACCGCGCATGACCCCGCCTGGTCATGACCCGGCCGCGCCGGTGACCGGGCCCGGCCCGTGCCGGTGACCGTGCCCTCCCGGCAGGCCGTCCCCGCACCGCGATGAGACGCCGCCTGGTCGCCGTGATCCTGTCCCTGGTGGCGGGGGTGCTGCTGGCGGTGGAGGTCCCGCTGGCGGTCAGCGACGCCCGGTCGGCCGGGCAGACCCTGGTCGCCGACCGGACCACGGACACCGCCCGGCTGGCCCGGCTGGCCGCACCCGCGCTCGCCGCGGACGACGTCGGTGCGCTGCAGCCGGAGGTGCGCGCCTACGACGACCTCTACGGCATCCGGGTGGAGGTGTACGACCGCGGCGGCCAGCTGCTGCTGAGCTCGGCGCCCGGCAGCGCCGCCCGCTCCGCTCCGGACACCCTGGCCCGGGCGCTGGCCGGCCGGCGCGCAGCCGACCCGCTCCCGGTCCTCCCCCAGCACGCTGGGTCGCTGTCGGTCGCCGAGCCGGTGCTGCGCGGCAGCGAGGTCGCCGGCGCGGTGGTCACCGTCTCCCCCACCGACCGCCTGCGCGCGCACGTGCTGACCACCTGGGGGCTGCTGGCGGCGGCGGCCGGGGCGGCACTGGGCCTGGCCGGGCTGGTCACCGTGCCGGTCGCCCGGTGGATCCTCCGCCCGGTCCGCCGGCTGGACGACGCGGTGCACAGCCTCACCCAGGGCGACCTGACCGCCCACGTGGACGTCGGGCCGGGACCGCCGGAGCTGCGCCGGCTCGCCGACGACTTCAACCGGATGGCGGAGGCAATCCGCACCTCGCACGGCCAGCAGCGGGCGCTGGTGGCCGACGCGTCGCACCAGCTGCGCAACCCGCTGACCGCGCTGCGCCTGCGGGTCGAGGCCCTCGAGCACCACCTGGGGCCCGCCGGGCGCGCCGAGCACCGGCTGGCGGTGGAGGAGGCCGAGCGGCTGACCCGGGTGCTCGACGACACCCTGGCCCTGGCGCGGGCCCAGGAGGACCGGGAGGACCGGGAGGACGACCATTCCCGTGCCGGCGATCCCCGCGCGGTCGACGTCCGGGAGTGCGCCCGGGACCGGCTGCGCGCCTGGAGCGAGGTCGCGGCACGCGACGACACCACGATGCTGCTGGCCGGCGACGGCGCCTGCTGGGTGCTCGCCCGGCCCGGTGTGCTGGAGCAGGTCCTCGACGCGGTCCTGGACAACGCGCTGCGGTTCGCCGTGGGCGGCACGGTGACCGTGTCCGTCGACGTCCTCGATCCGGTCGAGGTCGCCCTGTGCATCGTCGACGACGGGCCCGGGCTCACCGCCGAGCAGTGCGCGGCAGCGACCCGGCGTTTCTGGCGGGGCCCCGATCAGCAGAACGTCCCCGGTTCCGGCCTCGGCCTGGCGATCGCCTCGACCCTGGTCGAGCGGTGCGGTGGCCGGCTCGCCCTGTCCCCGGCGTCCCCGCACGGTCTGCAGGTCGACATCCGGCTACCGCGGCTGGACGCGGCCCGGTCGCCTGTTCGGTCCCGCCCTCAGCCGGTGCCGACCCCCGGCTTTGCCGAGCGGTAGTACGCCGCCGCGCCCGCGTGCAGCGCCACCGGAGCGGTGGTGATGGCGCTGCGCGGGTCCAGGTGCCGCGCCTCCGGGTGCACGGTGACCAGCACCGGCTGCGCCTCGAACAGCCGGGCGGTGATCGCCTCGGCGAGGTCGGCCGGGAGGTCGGCGCGGACCAGCAGCAGGTTCGGCACACCGATGGTCCGGACGTCCTCCGACGTTCCGTACACGGTCCCCGGAACGGTCTGCTCGACGAAGAACTCCCCGTAGGCCCGGCGCATCCCGGCCAGCAGGTCGTCGGTGGGCAGCAGCCGGACGGCGCTGCGACCGGCCAGGTCCTGCACTCCGGCGGTCGGCAACCCCCCGGACCAGAAGAACGCGTCCAGCCGGCCGGCGGCCAGCGCGTCGGCCGACTCCTGCACCCCGAGCTGCGAGATCAGCGGCGCGGCGGATCCGGTGACGCCGGCGACGGCCAGCATGCGCGCTGCGGTCACCTCGGTGCCGGACCCCGGAGCGCCGACGGACACCCGCAGGCCGGCCAGGTCGCCGACCCGCTCCACCGGCGAGCCGGCCGGCACGACGACGTGCACCGAGTTGGTGTAGAGCCGGGCGAGGGCCCGCAGCGGTACCGGGCGGGGAAAGGGCCCGGTACCGGCGACCGCCTCGGCCGCGGTGTCGGCCAGGGCGAACGCCACGGCGGCCTCGCCCCGGGCCAGCCGCTCGATGTTGTCCACCGATCCGCTGGTGGGCACCGCGGTGACGGTGGAGTCGGGAAGGACCCCGTGCAGCGCCTCGGCCAGTCCCGCCCCGTAGCGGTAGTAGACCCCGGACCGCTCACCGGCGGCCACGACCAGCTCGGCCGGCGGATCGGCCACCGGGTGCGGCGACCCGCAACCCGCGAGGACGAGTGCGAGGAGCAGCGCGAGGCCGCCCGCGGCCGGCCCACCCACGGCCCGGAGCCGATCCAGCACGGCCCTCCCGCCTGCGGCCGGGTGCCCGCTCAGGGCCAGATGGAGGCGACGACGATCGCCGAGACCGCGAGCGTGGCGGCCGCCGTCACCAGGCTCGCCGGATGGAACTCCACCTCCATGAGCGTCGCGCCGAGCTTGCCGGGGGTCAACAGGTCGAGGACGACGAACGCCACCACCTGCAGCGCGATCCCGACCAGCCCGAACACCACGGTGTAGGCCAGCGCCCTGCCGAAGCCACTGGTGGCATTGGTCCAGATGGTGGTGAAGGCGATCGCGCCCTGGCCGAGGAAGCCCGCAGCCAGCGCGATCGCGGCGTTGATCGAACGCTGCTCGTAGATGTGCCGGGCCAGGTGGCCGGGGGTCAGCAGGTCCAGCGCGATCGCGCCGACCACGAGGAGCAGGATGCCGACGCCGGTGTAGGCGGCGGCGTAGCCGATGCTGGCCAGCACAGGGACCTCCGGAGGGGACGGCGGAGGGCTGAGCCTAGGGGGCAGCACACACCGGCTCCCGGAATGGCACCCCGGCGCCCGGCGCTGCACCCCAGGTGATGGCCGCGGATCCACCGCTCACCCTCTTCGACGTCCCCGGCGCGGCCGAGCAGCCCGCCGAACGGCCCGTCGCCTCGCGGCTCTTCGACGTCCGGCGGGTGTACGCCGAGCCGGCGGCGGCCGCCTCGCCGCGAGGCCGGCAGGTGCTGGGCCGCTTTCCGGACGCCGAGGTCGTCGAGGTCGCCTCGCACTGGCAGCTGCCCGAGCTGCACGGCAACGAGGGCAACGTCGACCGCTGGGTGCGGGTGAAGGCCGAGACGCTGGTGCTCGGGGTCAAGAAGTCGCTGTCCGCCCGGCCCAACGGCCGCTCCGCGGACTTCATCGCCCCGTCGACCGCCAATGGCTGCGCGATGGCCTGCGCCTACTGCTACGTCCCCCGCCGCAAGGGCTACGCCAACCCGGTCACGGTGTTCACCAACATCGACCAGATCACCGGCTACCTGCGCCGGCACGTCGCCCGGCAGGGAGCCAAGCCGCAGCCGGACCAGGTCGACCCCGCCGCCTGGGTGTACGACATCGGCGAGAACGGCGACTGCTCGGTGGACGCGCTGGTCAGCGACAACGTGGCCGACCTGATCGGCACCTTCCGCGACCTGCCGACCGCCAAGGCCTCCTTCGCCACCAAGTACGTCAACCGGCAGCTGCTCGACCTCGACCCCGCCGGGCGCACCCGGATCCGGTTCTCGGTGATGCCCGACCGCGACGCCCGGCTGCTGGACGTGCGGACCAGCCGGGTGGGCGAGCGGATCGCCGCGGTCGACGAGTTCGTCGCCGCCGGCTACGAGGTGCACCTGAACCTGTCGCCGGTGGTGCTGCGCGAGGGCTGGGAGGAGGACTGGACGGCGCTGCTCCAGCAGCTGGACGACGTGCTGTCCCCTGCCGCGAAGGCGCAGGCCGCCGCCGAGGTCATCCTGCTCACCCACAACGCCGGCCTGCACGAGGTCAACCTCGGCTGGCACCCGCGCGCCGAGGACGTGCTGTGGCGACCGGACCTGCAGGAGGCCAAGCGGTCGCAGAACGGCCAGGACAACGTCCGCTACCGGGCCGGCGTCAAGCGGGCCGGCGTGGCCCGGCTGCGGGAGCTGGTCGCCGCGCACGCGCCGTGGTTGCGCATCCGGTACGCCTTCTGAACTGCCGGGACCTGTCGGGTGCAGGCCCCGCTGAGTAGCCTGACCACCTGCCCGAACGCGAAGGACGAGTGCACCCGCCGACCGGCAGGGAGCAGACATGGACGGGCCCGCGCAGGTCCAGCGTGCGGTCGCGCTGACGGACGGCCGGAGCCGTCTGCTGGGCCGCGCCGGTGAGGTGCGGCAGGTCGACGAGCTGGTCGCGGGCGTCCGGGACGGCCGCAGCGCCGCCCTGGTCCTCCAGGGGGAACCGGGCATCGGCAAGACCAGCCTGCTGCGCTACGCCGTCCACGCCGCCCGGGGCCTGCACACCCTCGACGTCGCGGGCGCCGAGTCCGAGCAGCAGCTCGGTTACGCCGGCCTGCACCGGCTGCTGCTGCCCCATCTCGATCGCCTCGGCGTCCTGCCGGCGCCGCAGCGTGCCGCGCTGAGCGCGGCCTTCGGGCTCGCCGGCGGCCCGGCACCGGACCGCTTCCTCGTGGGGCTCGGCACGTTGACCCTGCTCGCGGACGTCGCCGCGGACCGGCCGCTGCTGTGCATCCTCGACGACGCCCACTGGCTGGACGCCGAGTCGCTGGAGACGCTGGCCTTCGTCGGACGCCGGCTGCACGTCGACGGGATCGGCCTGCTCGTCGCCCTCCGGCACGAGGGCGCGGCGGGGATGACGGCGCTGCGCGGACTGCCCGTGCACGCCGTCGGCGGGCTCTCCCCGGAAGACAGCCGATCGCTGCTGGCCCGTGCCGTGCCCGGCCGGCTGGACGACCGGGTGGCCGACGAGATCGCCGCCCAGACCGGCGGCAACCCCCTGGCCGTGCTGGCCCTGGCCGAGGAGCTGACCGCGGAGCAGCTGGCTGGCCGCGCCCAGCTACCCGTCCCGCTCCCGGTGGATGCGCACGTGGAACGCTGGTTCCTGACCCAGGTCCGAGCACTGCCAGCGGCGACGCAGCTGCTGCTGCTGGTGGCCGCCCTCGCCCCGCCGGAGGACCCGGCCACCCTCTGGGACGCTGCGGCGCAGCTGGGCCTGACACCGGAGGACGCCGACCCCGCGGTGAAGCAGCGGATCCTGCTCGTCGGCAGCGGGATCGCCTTCCGCCATCCGCTGATGCGCTCGGCGGTGCACGCCGCGGCCACGGTCGGCGACCGGCGCCGCGCCCATGCCGCGCTGGCGGCCGCCAGCCCGCGGAACGCCGTTCCGGAGCAGCGGGCCTGGCACCTGGCGGCCGCGGCGGCGGGCACGGACGACGAGGTGGCTGCAGACCTCGAGGAGTCCGGTGAGCGCCTCCGCAGCCGGGGCGGCTACGCGGCGTGGGCGGCCTTCCTCGCGCGCTCCGCCGAGCTGACCTCCGACCCGGTGCGGCGGGCCGGGCGGTTCGTGAGCGCGGCCCGGGCCCACCTCTACGCCGGAAACCCGGGACAGGCCCAGGTGGTGCTCGACCGGGCCGCCCCGGGTCTGGGAGGCGCGGTGGTGCGGGCCCGGGCCGAGCAGGCGCGCGCGGCCATCTACTCCTACCACTACCGGATGGCCGAGGTCCCGGCCATGCTCCTGCGGGCCCTCGCCGAGGCGGGCCCCGTCGACGAGCAGCTCACCCGGGACCTGCTGTGGGAGGCCATGCGCACTGCCCTGCTGGCTCGCCGGTCGATGGCCGGCACCACGCTGGCGGACGTGGCCCGCGCGGCACTCGACGCGCTGGACCGGCTGGGCCCCGGGCCCGGCGACACCGACCGCTTGCTGCGGGCCTTCGCCGTGCGGATAGCGACCGGCTACCGGGCCGCCCGGGGGCTGCTGGGGGAGGCGGTCGCCGCCCTGGCCGACGGCGAGCCGGTGCGGCCCGACGCCGGGGGCCGGGTGCTGTTCGGCGTCCTCGCCGCCGAAGAGCTCTGGGACGACCGGGGCCGGCGCAGGCTGCTCGAGCGGGTGACCCGGTTCGACCGGGACCACGGCGACCTGAACGAGCTGTGCCTGGCGCAGCGCTGCGCCGTCGCCGGCGAGCTGCGGGCGGGGAGGTTCGCCGACGCGCTGGCGTGCCACGACGAGGCCCTGGAGCTCACGCTCGCCATGGGCATGCCGGCGACGGGGGACGCGGACCTCGCCGAGCTGTGGGCGTGGCAGGGCCGCGCGGCGGAGGCGCGGGCCGCCGCGGGGACGCTCGCCTCCGTCTGGGCCGGCAAGGTGGGCATGGGCGTGATGACCACGGTGAGCCGGCAGACCCTCTGCGTGCTCGAGCTCGGGCTGGGCCGCTATCCCCAGGCCCTCGAGCAGGCCCGGGGCGTCTTCGAGGAGGACGCCGCCGGGTACGCCAACCGCAGCCTGGCCGACCTGGTCGAGGCAGCGATCCGCGCCGGCGACCGTGCTGTAGCCGAGGAGGCGCTGGCCCGGCTGTCCGAGCGTGCGGCGGTGAGCGGCACGGCCTGGGCGCTGGGTTCGGTGGCCCGCGCGCGGGCGCTGCTGGCAACCGGCGAGGAGGCGGAGGCCTGCTTCCAGGAGTCCGTGGCCCAGCTGAGCCGTACGGAGCTCGTCACCGAGCTCGCCCGGACCCGGCTGACGTACGGAGAATGGCTGCGCCGGGGACACCGGCCCCTCGACGCTCGCGCACAGCTCCGCACGGCCTACGACTCCTTCGCCGCGATGGGCGCGGGTGCGTTCGCGCAACGCGCACGGGCCGAGCTGGTGGCGACCGGCGGCCGCGCCCCCCTGCCCGCCGGGCCGACGACGCACGGGCTGACCGCGCAGGAGGGCCAGGTCGCCGCCCTGGCCGCCGCCGGCGCGACGAACGCGGAGATCGCCACGCGGCTGTTCATCACCGTCTCCACCGTCGAGTACCACATGAACAAGGTGCTGCGGAAACTCGCCGTCACCTCGCGCCGGCAGCTCTCCGGAGCACTCGCCGGCCGACCGCTTCCGCCGCCCGGCGCACCCCGGCCGGCGGCGCCACCCCGACGCCTGGACCCCAGCCCCCGCACCGGCGGGCCGGCGTAGGGACTGGGGTCGTTCCTGGATGCGGGGCGGGCGCTCTCCCTGATGCCATGGCAATCGCCAGGACCGCCTGGCAGGCATCGGGTCTGCCCATGCCTCGAACTCCTCGAGGAGCACTCCATGACCACCACCGAGACGGCGGAACGCCGGACGAGCACACCGACCCTCGGCCCCATCACCCACGTGGCGCTGACCGTGCAGGACATCGACGCCAGCATCTCCTGGTACACGGCCCTGATCGGGTCCGCTCCCGTCCTCGACGAGGACACCGGGCCGTTCCGGCACGCCGTCTTCGCCCTCGGCGGGACCCTGCTGGGGCTGCACTCGTTCCCCGAGGGCATCGACGACCAGCCGTTCTCGCCGCGTCGCCGCGGCCTGGACCACGTGGCCTTCGGCTGCGCGGACCGCGACGAGCTCGTGGCCTGGGCCGGCCGGCTCACGGACATGGGTGTCGAGCACGGCGAGGTCCTCGACGCCCACTACGGGTCCGCACTGTCGTTCAAGGACCCTGACGGGCTGCCGCTGGAGGTGTTCTGCCCCCCGGGGAGCTGACCGGCGGCGGCAGAAGCCACCCAGCGCTCCGCCGGCGGTGCGACGGCGAGGTCGCCGCACCGCCGGCCGGGCCTGGCACAGCCCGATCCCGGCACCGCAGAAGGGACAGCAGGTGCACCAGCTCAGCGTCTCCCGTCAGGGGGCCGGCCCGCCCCATGGTGCTGCACGCTCTCGGGTCCTCCCGCGCCGCCTGGGCACGGCGCCCGGCTTCGTCGCCGCGCTGGCGGCCACCGTGCACCGTCACCATTCGACCGGCGCCGCGCTCGGCACGCCGGTGACCGTCGCGTTCGGCTCCGGTGACCCGGTCACGCTGCCCCGCCGGTCCCGCCACCTGGAGCAGCTCCCGCCTGGCACGCGC
>JAICZD010000265.1 GCA_025933855.1 Modestobacter sp.
GAGGGGGCCCCGACGGGTGGGACCACCACCGGCCTGCGCGTACGCGGCCCCAGGCTGCTCGTCGCCGCGTACGCACCGGCGGCGCAGGCCGCGCTGGAGAAGCTGGTCCACCCGTGACCCGGACCGCGGGACTCAGTCCCCGGGCAGCCGCTGCTCCCAGCCCGGGCCGGCGGGCACCAGCCGGGCGGTGCGGACGTCGTCCTCCCGGCGGTCCAGCTCGACGACCAGGTGCTCGTCGGCCAGCTGCTCGACCAGACCGTGGCCCCATTCCACGACGGTGACCGCCTCCCCGGCGGTGGCGTCGAGGTCGAGGTCGTCGACGTCGGCCATGCTGGCCAGCCGGTAGGCGTCCACGTGCACCAGCGGCAGGCGGCCGCCGCGGTGCACCCGGGCGAGCACGAACGTCGGCGAGGTGACCGCGCCCGGCACGCCCAGGCCCGCCCCGATGCCCTGGGTGAGGGCGGTCTTGCCGGCGCCCAGCGGGCCGGCCAGCACCACGAGGTCGCCCGGCCGCAGCAGCTCGGCGAGCGCCTGGCCGAGGGCTCGGGTGTCCTCGACCGCCGGCAGCACGTACTCGCGCCTCACAGGCTCGCCGCCACCGCGGTGAGGTCGGCCAGCAGCCCGGCCCGCGGAGCACCGTTCGGGCCGAAGCGGATGGCCGCCGACGGGTGGTAGGTGGCCCACACCGCGCGGCCCTCCACCCGGTGCGGCCGCCCGCGGACCTGGGCCAGCACGGTGCGCGGGCCCAGGAACCACTTCGCCGACGACAGGCCCAGGGCCACGACGACCGGAGCATCCAGCAGCTCCAGCTGCCGGCGCAGCCAGCCGCTGCAGCGGGCCACCTCCGGGGCCTTCGGCGTCCGGTTCCCCGGCGGCCGGCACTTCACGACGTTCAGGACGGCGGCCTGCGCCCGGTCCAGCCCCGCCTCGGCGAGCAACTCGTCGAGCAGCGCGCCGGACCTCCCGACGAACGGTCGGCCGGTGGCGTCCTCCGTCGCGCCCGGGGCCTCCCCCACCAGGACCAGCCGCGGGCGGCCGGCGGCCGGAACGTCCCCGACGACGACGTGCTGGCGGGTGGCCGCCAGCTCGGGGCAGGCGACACAGGGCCGGGCGGCTGCGGCGAGCGCTGCCCAGTCCGGGGCGGCGGCGGCGATCCGGGTGACCTCGTCGGCGGCCGCGTCGGAGCGGGGCGGTCGGGGAGCGGCCACCCCCGCACCCTACGGCGCGCAGCCGGTAGCGTCCTCGCACTCCCTCTGAGGAGGACCGCATGCGGACCGACAGCGAGGTGCCCCGGTGAGCGAGCCGCCCGATGCCGATGCCGGACCGCCCCGGCTGTCGATGACCATCCTGATGACGCCGGACATGTCGAACTTCTCCGGCAACGTGCACGGCGGGCTGCTGCTCAAGCTGCTCGACCAGGTCGCCTACACCTGCGCGAGCCGCTACGCCCGCGCCTACGCGGTGACCTTGTCGGTGGACCAGGTCGTCTTCCGCGAGCCGGTGCACGTCGGTGAGCTGGTGACCTTCTCGGCCAGCGTGAACTACACCGGGCGGACGTCGATGGAGATCGGCATCCGGGTGACCACCGAGGACCTGGTGGGCCGCGGCGTCCGGCACACCAACAGCTGCTACTTCACGATGGTGGCGGTCGGCCCGGACGGCCGGCCGGTTCCGGTGCCCCGGCTGGTGCCGGGAACCGAGGAGCAGCGCCGCCGGCACGCCGCCGCGCAGCTGCGCCGGGAGCTGCGGCGCGACATCGAACGCCGCGGTCAGGAGATCCGGGCCCGGTCCTGACCAACGCGGTCCTGCGCCCCGGGCATGGGGACTCGGGTCAGGAGCGCCGGGCTCCCTGCTCGGCGGCCACCTTCCGGAGCAGTGCCGACAGTGCCGCGGTCACGTCGCCGGGACGCTCCAGCAGGACCAGGTGGCCGGCTCCGGGAACGACGGCGAACTCCACCGCCGGGTCGCCCTCGCGCTGCAGCTCGGCCACGATCCGCTCGCTGTGCGCCATCGGGATCATCTTGTCCGCGTCGCCGGTCAGCACCAGGGTCGGCACCCGGCGCAGCGGCTCGATCGCCCCGCCGGCGTCCAGCCCCGCGATCGCCGGGTAGAACTCGGCGATGACGTCGACCGGCGTGCCGGCGATCATCGCGTCCACGTAGCGGCCCAGCGCCGGGTCCACGTCGGTCGAGGAGAACGACAGCGACCAGGTGACGGCCGAGACGACGTCCTTGGCGAGCCGCCGGGTCCGCTCGGCGAAGGTCGGGCGGTGCCGCATCGTCCAGGCGGCCAGTGGCAGCACCGCCGTCCGCACTCTGGTCAGCAGGTGCGGGAGGCCGAAGTCCAGGTCGGCGAGGCCGCCACTGGACGTCGACACCAGCGCGACCCCGGCCACCCGGGTGCCGAACAGCTCGGGCCGCCGCTGCGCCAGCCCCAGCACCGTCATCCCGCCCATCGAGTGCCCGACCAGCACCACCGGGCCGCGGGGCACCCGGGCGGTGAGCACCGACTCCAGGTCGGCGGCCAGCTGGTCGATCGTCGCGGAATCGGCGTTCCCGCGCCCGGAGGACCCGTGGCCGCGCTGGTCGTAGAACACCAGCCGGGCATCCGGCCGGTGCCCGTTGGCGGTGGCCAGCCCGGCCGCCAGGTCCCGCCGCTGGAAGGTCCAGGAGGCCATCGACAACGCGTAGCCGTGCACGAAGACCACGCTCAGCGGCGCGTCCAGCGGGCCGATCTCCTCGACCGCCAGCGGCACGCCGTCCCCGGCGCGCACCACCGCCGTCCGGTCCGCGGCCCGGCTGTCGGCACCGAGCGGGTCCTGTTCCCGCTGCTCGCGGGCCGGCATCTCGGTGATCGCACGCCCGTCGGCTCCGGCCTCGCCGGCCAGTTGGGCGGCGCGCACCCGGGAGCTCGCCGACCGGGCGACGGTCACCCCGACCGCCGTTCCGGCCGCGGCCAGGCCCAGCGCCGCACCGATCAGCCCGGCGGTGCGGCCGAGGTGGTGCGGCTGCCGGGCGGACGTCCTGGCCCGGGCCATCACGCCACTCCCGCCGTCCCGACGTACCGCCGGCGGAAGCGGCCGCCGATCCGGGTGACCAGTTCGTAGTGGATGGTGTCGACGGCCTCGGCCCACTGCTGGGCGGTCGGTTCCCCGTGCGCGCCGGCGCCCCACAGCACCACCGGGTCACCGGGCGCGATGGGGTCGTCGCCGACGTCGACCACGAACTGGTCCATGCAGACCCGCCCCGCGATGGTCCGCTGCGCGCCGGCGGCCAGCACCGGGGCACGGTTGCCCCCGCCGCGGGGCACTCCGTCGGCGTAGCCGACCGGCACGAGGGCGAGGGTGGTCGGGTGCGCCGGGGAGTAGGTGTGGCCGTAGGACACGCCGACGCCGGCCGGCACCCGCTTGGTCAGGACGACGCGCGCCTGCACCGTCATCGCCGGGCGCAGCCCGTGCTCGGCCGGATCCCCGCCCAGCGGGTCCAGCCCGTAGAGCGCGATGCCGGGGCGCACCATGTCGAACCAGGTGCCCGGCAGCGCGATCGTCGCCGCGGAGTTGGCCAGGTGACGGCGGGCCTCGGTCAGCCCGGCTGCCCGGGCCAGCGCCGTCGCCTCCTCGAAGACCCGCAGCTGGGCGCCGATCGTCGGGTGGGTGGGCGCGTCGGCGTAGGCGAGGTGGCTCCACAACCCGACGACGGCGACCTCGCCGTCGGCCTGCGCCCGCGTGGCGGCGGCGACCAGGCCCGGCCAGGCGGCCGGCGGCGCGCCCTCCCGGGAGAGGCCGGTGTCGGCGCACAGGTGCACCCGGGCCGCCCGGCCGGCCGCCCGGGCGGCCCGGACCACCTCCGCGAGGCCCCACTCGGCGTTCACCGACACCTCGACGTCGGCGGCGATCGCGGCGGCGACGTCCTCGCCCGGGCCGTTCAGCCAGGCCAGCACCGGCGCGGTGATCCCCGCCGCCCGCAGCGCCAGCGCCTCCTCCAGCACCGC
>JAICZD010000134.1 GCA_025933855.1 Modestobacter sp.
GGCCACGATGCTGCTGCACACCAAGGGCATCCTGATCATGACCCCGGACAGCGCGATGGTCCTCACCGGCAAGCACTCGCTGGACTACTCCGGCGGCGTGTCCGCCGAGGACAACTTCGGCATCGGCGGCTACGACCGGGTGATGGGCCCCAACGGGCAGGCGCAGTACTGGGCGCCGAACCTCGCCGCCGCCTGCGACCTGCTGTTCCAGCACTACGAGTACACCTACGTCGCCCCCGGCGAGCGCTGGGCGCGGCCGGTCCGCACGGAGGACCCGACCAACCGTGATGTGCGGCCGTTCCCGCACACCCACCCGTCCAGCGAGTTCACCACCGTCGGGGACATCTTCTCCGCGGAGACCAACCCGGACCGGAAGAAGGCCTTCGACATCCGCACGGTCATGCGGGCGGTCAGCGACCAGGACGTCCCGGTGCTCGAGCGGTGGGCAGCCATGGCGGATGCCGACACGACCGTCGTCCAGGACGCGTCCCTGGGGGGTCACCCAGTCACGTTGCTGGGCATCGAGTCCCGGCCGATCCCCCGGCACGGCAGGTTCCCGGCCGACGGCCCGGACCAGTGGACCGCCGGCACCCTGTTCCCGCGCTCGTCGAAGAAGGCCGCCCGGGCCATCAACGCCTGCAGCGGGAACCGGCCGCTGGTCGTGCTGGCCAACCTGTCCGGCTTCGACGGCTCGCCGGAGTCGCTGCGCAACATGCAACTGGAGTACGGCGCGGAGATCGGCCGCGCGATCGTCAACTTCGACGGGCCGATCGTGTTCTGCGTCGTCTCCCGTTACCACGGCGGCGCCTTCGTGGTGTTCTCCGGCGTGCTGAACGACAACATGGAGGTGCTGGCCGTCGAAGGCTCGTACGCCTCCGTCCTCGGCGGGGCCCCCGCCGCCGCGGTCGTGTTCACCCGCGAGGTCGACAAGCGCACCTCGGCCGACCCTCGGGTGAAGGAGCTGGAGGCCGCGCTGGCCGCCGCCGAGGCGGTGGAGCAGGCCCGGCTGCGGGTCGAGCTCGCCACCCTGCGGGCCGGCGTCCGATCCGAGAAACTCGGGGAGGTGGCGGGCGAGTTCGAGGCGGTGCACGACATCGAGCGGGCCCGCCGGCTGGGCTCCGTCCACGCCATCATCCCGGCCGCCGAGCTGCGCCAGCAGCTCATCGAGGCCGTCGAGCGGGGCATCGCGCGCCGCTCGGACCAGACCGACACCCTCTCGCTGTCCTGAACCATCGGACGCTCAGGAAGGACCCGGCATGAACGCATTCGTCCTCAACCGGCACGGTCGGATGGTGTTCCCCTCGAACATCATCCCGGAGCTCGACTTCTCCACCGTGGAGAGCCTGGACCAGCTCGACCAGGTGATCCGCCGCGACTTCGAGACGAAGGCGCCCAGCGGGACCGACATCCTGCAGAAGGTCGAGACCGGCGCCTACGGCACCCGGTACGCGCTGATGCGTGACCTCGCGCTGAACCTGTTCTGGGCCAACCGGTTCGCGATGACCATGTACGACAAGCGGCCGACCCGCTGGGCGGACGTGCCGCGGACCCGCTCCACCGTGTTCCTGCCGGTGCTCGAGCCGTGGGAGGACGGCGACCGCAAGGTCAGCGCCGTCCAGCAGGCGTACCCGGCCCTGCCCGCCCAGTGGGACGAGGAGGTCGAGGACCGCATCTTCCAGGTGCTCTTCGACGTCTTCGGGCACCGCAAGAACCACGCGACGACGCTGCCCGCGGTCAAGCCGACGGTTGCCGAGTTCCTGGAGATGCCGGGGGCGCTCACCTTCCGGCTGCACGACTACGACCCCGACTACCCCGTCTACGACTTCACCGACATCCTGGACTGCTCCGAGGACGTGCCGGAGCTCGAGGCGCTGCACCGCTGGGCGATGGTGCTGCACAACCAGTACCCGTGGAACCGGGCCCGGGTCGAGCTGGCGGCGGCCGCCGACCTCGCCGACGACGACTACGTCGTGACCTTCCACCCCCGCAACAGGGAGGTGGAGGCCTTCCTGCGCCGGCTGGACAGCGGTGCGTCGAGCCGGCCCGCCCCGGCCCCGCAGGAGTCCCGCAAGCCGATCCGCCCGTACACGGAGATCGACGTCAAACGCGACTTCACCGTGATGCCGCGGCTGGAGTCGCTCGCCGTCGTGCACGGCGACCAGATCTGCAGCAACGACGACCTGATCCGCAACGCGGCCTACAACTGGTCGCCGATGGGCGCTGAGGAGATCCGGGAGAAGACCGGCATCCAGGAGCGCCGGTACAGCTCGCTCAGCCTGGAGGAGCTGGGCCTGCAGGCCGCCGAGGCGGCGCTGGAGAAGGCCGGCCGGACGGCGGAGGAGATCGGGGCGGTGCTCGTCTGCACCTGCACCAGCTCCCGGCTGATCCCCTCGGCGGCCACCTACATCTGCGGCCAGCTGGGGATCTACCAGGCGCACGCCGCCTACGACATCATCGCGGCCTGCGCCGGCATGCCCTACGGGCTGGCCGAGGCGACCCGGCTGCTCCAGGAGGTGCAGCGACCGGTCCTGGTGGTCTGCGTCGAGAAGTTCTCCGACAAGATCGGCAACGTCCGGACGTCGCGGATGATCTTCGGGGACGGCGCCGCCGCCATGGTCGTCGGGGTGGCTCCGGACGGTCAGGAACCCGACCTCGCCTACCTGCAGACCTACGGCAGCGGGCCGGCCAGCGAAGTCAACTCGATCATCTGGCCCAACCCCGAGTTCGACAACAACATCACCGTGTTCGGTCCGCACGTGAAGGCGCTCGCCGGCCGCTATCTCGCGCAGATGATCGAGGAGATCAGCGCCCTGCCGCACCCGGACGGCGCCGACGCCGGCACGCTGCTGGACAGCATCGACCTGATCGTGCCGCACCAGGCCAACAAGACGATGGTGGTGCAGCTGGCGGAGCGGGCCGGGCTGAGCCCCGACAGCCTGTACTTCAACATCGAGAAGGTCGGGAACGCGTCGTCCGCGAGCATTCCGCTGGCCATCCACGACGCGGTGCGCGACGGCGCCAT
The DNA here is from genome assembly GCA_025933855.1 of Modestobacter sp. Classification (GTDB taxonomy): domain Bacteria; phylum Actinomycetota; class Actinomycetes; order Mycobacteriales; family Geodermatophilaceae; genus Modestobacter. The sequence goes on from JAICZD010000134.1 coordinate 3,023, forward strand.
CACCGAACCGGTGCGCATCTTCGCGCCGGGCTTCGGCGCGGGCGCCGTGGCCGGCTACGCCGTGATGCGGCTGGACCCCGCGGTGGTCGCCATCTCCACCGGCTCGGCCGCCGGCCACGGCACGTCCGAACCGGGCGCTCCGGAGGAGACCGACCCGCTGTCGGCCTCCGAGGACGTGCGGGTCGCCTTCACCTGATCCCGCCCCGGCGGGCCGGACCGGAGGACCGGCCCGCCGGGACCCACCGGCGGGGGCCACCAGCTCCACCGAGAGGACGCCGCGGCCGGTGTCCCGCGAAGGAGGTCCGTGACCGGTCCGCCGACCCCGCGCGCCCGGATAGTCGTCGGGATCGACGGGTCACGGGCGTCGCAGCAGGCGCTGCGCTGGGCGATGCGCCAAGCCGAGCTGACGCAGGCCGAGGTGCATGCGGTCATGGCCTGGTACCCGCCGGCCGCCTCGGGCCTGGAGTTCGCCATGGACGTCATCGACTGGGAGGCCGAGGCCCGCGATCGGCTGGCCGCGGCGCTGGTGGACTGCCTGGGCCCCTCGGCGGCCGAGCGCGTGCAGCGGCACGTCGTCGAAGGGCATCCCGCGAAGACCCTCCTGCAGCTGGCGGCCGGCGCCGAGCTGCTGGTGGTCGGGCGACGGGGCCGCGGGGGCTTCGTCGGGATGCTCCTCGGTTCGGTCAGCACCCACGTGATGGCCCACGCGACGTGCCCGGTCGTGGTCGTCCACGAAGACCCGGCACCGGGATCACCGGGACGGGCCGCGGCGGACGCCGGCTGACCGACCCGGCCGGGCGCCCCGCGATTCCGGGGGCCGCGTCCGGGTCCGACCGGCAGCTCACTCCGTGTCGGTCGAACCCGTCGCCTCGTCCACGGTGGTCTCGCCGGCGGTCCGGCCGCCACCGGACCGGCCGACGTCGTTGCCGACGCTGGCGCGCGATCCCTCCCCGTCCTCGACCGGTTCGGACGGGGTGTTCTGCTGCTCGGTCATCGCGGCCTCCTCATCGGGTTGCTGCGACCATCGTGACCTCGCCGGACGCCGGGTGCACCCCCGGCTCGACAGGTCCGGCGCGATGGGCCCCGCGCGACGTGCCCGGCTCGAGCGGGCCCGGCTTGACGTGAGCGGCGCAGCGGTCAGGATGAGCGCATCCCACACGCCACCGGAGGACCGCCATGACCAACCCCCAGGATCGGATCAGCAAGATCGCCCAGCAGGGACAGGAGGCCGTGTCCGGGGCCGTGCGCACCTGGTCGGACTCCCTGCAGCGCCTGTCCGGGCAGGCCGGCGGCTCGGCCACGGACGTGAGCGCCCTGGTCGACAACGCCTTCGACCTCGCCGAGCGGCTGCTGGAGACCCAGCGCCAGTTCACCAAGAACGTGCTGGAAGCGGTCGCCAGCCGGGCGGCCGGCGCGGGGGACAGCGCCCAGCAGGGGGCGGACGCCGCTGACGACGCCGCCGGGAACGCCGCGGCCGCCGCAGACGCCAAGGACACAAAGCAGACGAAGTAGGCCTGCGGCGAAGGCCTGGCCGCCCCAGGACCGTGCGCGGCGGGGTGCCTCGATCAGGGGGCGGGCACCTGCGGCTCGTGCGGGAGGACGTCGGCGCGAACGGTGTCCGCCGCCGGGGCCCGCGAGCGGCTGCGGGCGGCGACATCGGTCAGGATCAGCGGCCAGTGCTCGCGCAGCACCTCGTTGCCCATGAACAGACCCAGGTGACCGCCGCTGGTCGTGGCGGTGCTGATGTCCTCGGCCGGGGTGCCGACGTACCGGGCCGCGGCGAACACCTGCGCCGGCGGGGTGATGTGGTCCTTGGCGCCGCCCAGCAGGTTCAGCGGGCACCGGATGCGCCCCAGGTCGACCCGCTCCCCCGCCACCACCAGGAGACCCCTGATCAGCTCGTTGTTCAGGAACAGGTGCTCGGCGATCCACAGGTAGAAGGCGCCGGGGATGTCCTGGCTGTGCTTGAACCAGTCCTCGAAGGCCTGGTAGCGGGCCACGTGCGCGGCGTCGTCCAGGTGTGACAGCAACTGCAGCTGCTTCTCGATCTCGGCCTCCGGCTTGAGCGCGATGAAGCCGTTGACCATGTACCGGCCGGGCAGCACGCCGCCCGAGGTCCGCACGACGGTCCGGTAGAACGCCATCCCGGTGCCCAGCGCGTCGACCCACTCCCCGATCTGCGAACCCGCGGCACGGAAGTCGATGGGTGCACCGGCGATGGTGAGGGTGTGCACCCGGTCCGGCCGCAGCGCGGTGTAGATGGTGGCGAGCCAGCCGCCCTGGCAGTCCCCGACGAGGTTGGCCCGGCCGCCGACGGAGTCCAGCGCGCGGTCGATCACCTCGATGTAGTCCTCGATCGTGGTGTCCTTCGTCTGCCGGGTGGCCCCCACCCAGTCCAGCGAGAACAGCCGGGTGAGCCCGGCCGCCCGGGCCACCTTGACCTGGCTCTGCTCACGGCTGAAGTCCACGATGCAGGAGTCCTGTCCCGCCTGAGGAGGCACCAGCAGCGTGGGGACGACGTCGTCGTCCGCGTCTGCGGTGAAGTCCCGCAGCCGCGCGATCGGCGTCTCCCACACCACGGTGTGCGGGCTGCACCAGGTGGGCGGCCGGCGGTCGGCCATGAGCACCGTCCAGCGGGTCAGGTCCCACAGCACGGTGGCCGGGAAGGGACCGCGGCGCGGCAGGCCCGCCCAGTACCGGGCGCCCTCCACGAGCCCGGCCCGCCAGCTGAGCAGCCCGCTGGCCACCGCGCGGCGGGGCAGCGCCGGTAGCCGGTCCAGGACGGAGCCCCACCCGGAGCCGGGAGGCGGGGCCAGCGGGGCGGCGACGGTCACCGGTGCGCGGACTGGGTCACGGGTGGTCCTCCGGTCCACGGAGGGAGCACCCTCCAACGGGTGTGATGCGGGTCACGACTGTAGGCCCCGACGCGGCGATCCGGGGGCCGTGGGCGAACGGGGAACGGGCCCGGTCAGCATGACGGACCGGCGCAGCACTATCGTGATCTGGGCCACATCGACCGCCGGTCGGTGCACACGACCCCACCGCCCGCCGAGACCTCTGGAGGCTCACATGACCAGAGCGACCGCAGCGACAACCACCCCACCAGCCCCGACGGCGAGCGCCGGCGCCGAGGACGACGACCAGTCCGGCGCGCTGGAGTCCGTGGCCGCGGAGGCCGTGCTGGGTGCGAACCCGTTCGTCAGCCTGTCCGTGCCGCAGGTCATCTCCGCGGCCGGCCGGCTGCTGACCCGGCTGGGGGTCCGCCCCCGCGCGGTGTCGCGCCAGCTGGGCGTGCTGGCCAAGGACCTCGCCCTCGTCGCGGCCGGCCGGTCGACGTTGACCCCGGCCAAGGGCGACAAGCGGTGGAAGGACCCGGCGTGGGAGGAGAACCCGGTCTACCGGCGGGTGCAGCAGACCTACCTCGCCGTGTGCGCCACGGTCGACCGGGCCATCGACGAGGCCGGCCTGGACGTCAAGAGCGACATGCGCGGCCGATTCGCCGTGGGGCTGGTCACCGAGGCGCTGGCACCGACCAACAGCCCGCTGTCGCCGACCGTCCTCAAGCGGGCCTTCGACACCGGGGGCGCCTCGCTGCTGCGCGGCGCCCGGCACCTGGTCTCGGACCTTCGGCACAACGGCGGCATGCCCAGCACGGTGGACCGGCGCCCCTTCGTCGTCGGTGACACCGTGGCACGCACCCCGGGCCAGGTGGTGCTGCGCACCGAGGTGCTCGAGCTGATCCAGTACCAGCCGACCACCGAGCGCGTCTCGGAGATCCCGCTGGTGTACGTGCCTCCGCAGATCAACAAGTACTACATCCTCGACCTGGCCCCGGGGCGGTCGCTGATCGAGTACATGGTCGGTCAGGGCATCGGCGTCTTCGCGATCAGCTGGCGGAACCCGGGCAAGGAACAGGCGGACTGGGACCTGAGCACCTACGCCGGCGCCGTCCTGGAGTCCCTGGACGCGGTGCAGGAGATCACCGGCCAGGACTCCGCGAACCTGCTGGGCCTGTGCGCCGGTGGGATGACCACGGCCGCGATGATGGGCCACCTCGCCGCGACCGGCCAGCTCTCGCGGATCCGCTCGCTGACCCTGCTGGTGAACATGCTGGACACCAGCGCCCCCACCCAGCTCGGCGCGCTCGCCTCCCGGCGCGCCGTCCAGGCGGCCGTCGCCACGGCCCGGCGGCGCGGCATCCACGCCGGCAGCGACATGGCGCGGGTGTTCGCCTGGCTGCGCCCCAACGACCTGGTGTGGAACTACGTCGTCAACGACTGGCTGCTGGGCAAGGAGCCCCCGGCCTTCGACGTGCTGGCGTGGAACGCCGACACCACCAACCTGCCGGCCGGGCTCTACGCGCAGTACCTGGAGCTCTACGAGGGCAACCTGCTGCGCCGTCCCGGCGGGCTGACCGTGCTGGGCAGCCCGGTGGACCTGTCGAAGGTCGACGTCGACTCCTACGTGATGGCCGGCAGCACCGACCACATCGTGTCCTGGCGAGCGGCGTACCAGACCACCCAGGTGCTCGGCGGCCACGTCCAGTTCGTGCTGTCCAACGCCGGGCACATCCAGTCGATGGTCAACCCGGTCGGTGGCGCCAAGGCGTCCTACCGGGTGGGCACCGAGACCGGCCCCGACCCCGACGAGTGGTACGCCGGCTCCGAAGAGCACCGCGGCAGCTGGTGGGAGCACTGGGCCGAGTGGCTGCGCGAGCGCAGCGGCGAGCTGCGGCCGGCCCCTGCCCAGCTCGGCAGCACCGCGCACCCACCGCTGATGCCGGCCCCCGGCCGGTACGTGCTCCGCGACCACCCCTGACCGACTTCCCGACCCACCACGTTCCGCTCACCCCCAGGAGGACTGCATGACGACCGTCCAGAGCGCCCAGAACGTCACCGAGCCGCAACCGGCGGGCCCGCATGTCGGTGACAAGCTGCGCGGCCGGGTCGCCTTCGTCACCGGCGGCACGCGTGGCATCGGCGCGGCCATCTCCCGCAGCCTGGCCGCCCAGGGCGCGGCGGTGTCCGCCGGCTACAGCGGCAACGACGAGGCCGCGGCCAGCTTCCGCGAGGGGTTCGAGCGCGACTTCCCCGGCCAGGGGTTCAGCGTGCACAAGGGCGACATCAGCTCGCCCGACGACTGCCGGCGCACCGTCGCCGAGGTGATCGAGCAGCAGGGCCGGCTGGACATCCTGGTCAACAACGCGGGTATCACCGCCGACCGGGGCGTGCTCAAGATGACCGACGAGGACTGGAGCCGGGTGATCGATGTCAACCTGTCCGGCGCCTTCTACCTGTCGCAGGCCGCGCTGCGGCACATGCTCGAGCGCGGCAGCGGCCGGATCATCAACATCTCCTCGGTCATCGGCGAGATGGGCAACATCGGGCAGACCAACTACGCCTCCGCGAAGTCGGGGCTGTTCGGCCTCACCAAGACCATGGCCCGGGAGGCGGCGTTCCAGCTGCAGAAGGCGGGGAAGCTCGAGGGCGGCCTCGGGATCACCGTCAACACCGTGACGCCTGGCTTCATCGCGACCGAGATGCTCAGCACCATGCCGGAGAAGGTGCTGGACAGCCTGCGGTCGAAGATCCCGATGAACCGCCTCGGTGAGCCGGAGGAGGTCGCCCGGGTGGTGCACTTCCTGGCCGCGGACGCCTCGGGCTACATCACCGGGCAGATCTGGGGGGTGAACGGCGGGCTGGACATGTGACCGCCCCGGGGCTCGGCCGTCCGGGCGGCGCGGCCGGTCAGCTGTCCAGCCACAGCGAGAC
>JAICZD010000181.1 GCA_025933855.1 Modestobacter sp.
CCGGCCCCCGCGTTCCGCGCGGCGGCCAGGCTGAGGCTGCCCGACTTGCCGGCGGCCCCCAGGACGGCGACCGAGGGGCGGGAGCCGGCCCGGCGGACCACCCGCTCGGTGGCCGCGGGAGCGCCGCAGACGTCCAGCACGGCGAGGGCCACCTCCTCCGGCAGGTCGTCGGGCAGCACCGCGGCGAGGGAGCGGGCGAAGAGGACCGCCGTCCCGGCCGCCGGTACCTGCTCGCTGCGGCCGTCCCAGGAGGCCAGGCCGTCGGTGATCCGCAGCGGCGTGAGGGTCAGCGACACCAGCGTGGCGACCCGCTGGCCGGGCTGCAGGCCGAGCGGGGAGTCCGGGCCCACCTCGTCCACCACGCCGATGAGCATGCCGCCGGAACCGGTCACCGGGTTCTGCATCTTGCCGCGGTCGGCGACGATGCCCAGCACCGCGGCGCGCACCCGGTCGCCGTCCCCGTCGTGCTGCTCGGCGAGCTGGCGGTAGGAGGCGGCGTCCAGGTTCAGCCGGTGCACGGCGATGCGCACCTCGTCCGGTCCGATCGCCGGGTCGGCGTCCAGCCGGACGGCGGCCTGGGGCAGCACGCCGACCGGGTCCAGCACCCGCGGCACCCCCAGGCTGCGCTCGAGCGCGCTGTACGTCACCGTCACTCCTTCGTGGTCCAGTCCCCCGACACCGGATAACCTATCGTCATATCGGGACGGCACCGAAGTTCTTCCCGTATGGTCGGTCGTGTCGGGGCGGGTGTCCGTGCCCGCCGAGGCCGCGTGCGAGGAGATCCGGTGCTGGAGCAGCCCTACGAGTACACCGCGCGCCCGCTGGTCGAGCCGGACTGGCGTCGGCTGCCCGGCTTCGCCGGCGTGACCGAGGAGCAGTGGCGCAGCGCCCAGTGGCAGCGGGTCAACTGCGTCAAGAACCTCCGCCAGCTGCGCGGCGTCTACGGCGACCTGCTCGAGGAGTCCTTCTACGCCGACGTAGAGGCCGACCAGGCCGGGCGGGCGACCATGTCGCTGCTGCTGCCACCGCAGATGCTGAACACGATGGCGGCGGGCGGGAACGGGACGGCCGTCCCCACGACCGCCGCGATGCTGGCCGACCCGGTGCGCCGGTACATGCTCCCGGTCGCCTCCGACCGGCTGCCCGGCGCCGCGGCCAGCCACCCCTACGCCGCCCGCGACTCGCTGCACGAGCACGAGATGTGGACGGTGGAGGGGCTGACCCACCGCTATCCCACCAAGGTGCTGGCCGAGCTGCTGTCCACCTGCCCCCAGTACTGCGGGCACTGCACCCGGATGGACCTGGTCGGCAACTCCACCCCCGCGGTGCCGAAGCTCAAGTTCGACCTGAAGCCGGTCGACCGGCAGGCCGCGATGCTGGCCTACCTGCGCGCCACCCCGGGGGTGCGGGACGTCGTGGTGTCCGGCGGCGACGTGGCCAACCTGCCGTTCAAGAACCTGGCCGCCTTCGTCTCCGGGCTCCTGGAGATCGACTCGATCCGCGACATCCGGCTGGCCTCCAAGGCGCTGATGGGGCTCCCGCAGCACTGGCTGCAGCCCGAGGTGATCGACGGCATGGGCGCACTGGCACAGACCGCCCGCGCCCGCGGCGTCTCGATCGCCGTGCACACCCACGTCAACGCCGCCCAGTCGGTGACCCCGCTGGTGGCCGAGGCCACCCGGGCGCTGCTGGCCGCCGGGGTGCGCGACGTCCGCAACCAGGGGGTGCTGCTGGAGGGCGTCAACGCCACCGCCGGGCAACTGCTGGACCTGTGCTTCGCACTCGCCGACGGCGCCTCCATCACGCCCTACTACTTCTACATGTGCGACATGATCCCCAGCGCCGAGCACTGGCGGGTCTCGCTGGACCGCGCGCAGACGCTGCAGCACGACATCATGGGCTACCTGCCCGGGTTCGCGACCCCGCGGATCGTCTGCGACGTGCCCTACGTCGGCAAGCGGTGGGTGCACCAGGTCGCCGAGTACGACCGCGAGCGCGGGATCAGCTACTGGACGAAGAACTACCGCACCGGTATCGAGCGCAGCGACGAGGCGGCGCTGGACCGCCGCTACGTCTACTACGACCCGATCCACACCCTGCCGGCCGAGGGCCGCGCCTGGTGGGCGCAACGCTCGGTCGACCCGGTCGCGGCCGATGCCCGCGCCGTCGCCTCCCGCGCCGTCGCCTCCCGCACGGCGTCCGCCGGCCCGGTCGGCTGAGGGGCGCCGGCGTCCTCCGGTAGGCCCGCACCCCGGGTTTCCAGCCGCCCGGACGACGGTAGAGCGCAGCGGTGGAGCTGCTGCGCACCGACCGGCTGCGGTTGCGCGCCTGGACGGCGGAGCCCGCGGACCTCGACCGGCTGACCGACCTGTACGCCCGGCCGGAGGTGACCCGCTGGCTGGGTGGACCGCCGAGCATCCCGGCGGCGGAGCTGGTGCAGCGCTGGTCCCGGGTGCACGAGCTCAACCGGCTGCACGGCTGCTGGGCGATCGATCCGCTGGACGGCGGCCCGCCCGCGGGGACGGTGCTGCTCAAGCCGCTGCCCAACGGGGTCGGCGAGGTCGAGGTCGGCTGGCACCTGCACCCGGACAGCTGGGGTCGCGGCTACGCCACCGAGGCCGCGCGGGCGGTCGTCGACCGCGCGTTCGACGGCGGGCTGCCGGAGGTGTACGCCGTCGTCCGTCCGGGCAACGCGGCGTCGCTGGCGGTGTGCCGGCGGTTGGGGATGGCGCACCTGGGCCGGCTGCGCCGCTGGTACGAGGTCGAACTCGAGGCGTTCCGGCTGACCGCGCCGGAGTGAGCTGGGGGCAGCTGCCATGGACTGGTTCTCCGATCCGGACGCCTGGCTGAGCCGGCTGGTCTTCACCCGGGGGCTGGCTCTGGTGTACCTGATCGCCTTCGTCGCCGGGCTGCGCCAGTTCCGCCCCCTGCTCGGCACCGACGGGCTCACCCCGGTGCCGCGCTACCTGGCCCGCACGTCCTTCCGCGAGACGCCCAGCGTGTTCTCCCTGCACTGGTCCGACCGCTTCTTCGCCGGGTGCTGCTGGACCGGCATCGGGCTGTCCGCGGTGGTTCTGGTCGGACTGGCCGACCGGCTGCCGCTGCCCGGGTGGATGGCGCTGTGGCTGGTGCTCTGGGCGCTCTACCTGTCGATCGTCAACGTGGGGCAGATCTGGTACGGGTTCGGCTGGGAGACGCTCCTGGTCGAGGCCGGGTTCCTGACGGTGTTCCTGGGCCCGGCGCAGGTCGCCCCGCCGACGCTGGGGATGTGGCTGCTGCGCTGGCTGATCTTCCGGCTGGAGTTCGGCGCCGGGCTGATCAAGATGCGGGGTGACCGCTGCTGGCGGGACCTCACCTGCCTGCTCTACCACCACGAGACCCAGCCGATGCCCAACCCGGCGAGCTGGTGGTTCCACCACCTCAGCCCCGGCCTGCACAAGGTGGAGACGCTGGCCAACCACGCCACCCAGCTGGTCATCGTCTTCGGCCTGCTCGCCCCCCAGCCGGTCGCCTCGGTGGCGGCCCTGGTCATGGTGGTCACCCAGAGCTACCTGATCGTCAGCGGCAACTTCGCCTGGCTCAACCTGCTCACCCTGGTGATCGCGCTGTCGGTGATCGACGGCCGCTGGTACGCCGCCGTGCTGCCGGTCGACCCGCCAGCCGAGCTGTCCTCGCCGACCTGGTTCCTCGGGGTGGTCGTCGTCCTCGCGCTGGTGGTGACCCTGCTCAGCTGGTGGCCGGTGCGCAACATGCTGTCCAGCCACCAGGTGATGAACGCGAGCTTCACCCGGCTGCGGCTGGTCAACAGCTACGGCGCGTTCGGCTCGGTGACCCGGATCCGCCGCGAGGTGGTCATCGAGGCCACCGACGACCCGCACCCCGGCCCCGGCACCGTCTGGCGGGAGTACGAGTTCCGCGGCAAGCCCGGCGATCCCCGCCGCCGCCCGCCGCAGGTCGCGCCCTACCACCTGCGGCTGGACTGGCTGCTGTGGTTCGTCGGGATCTCACCGGGCTACGGCCGCGGCTGGCTGGTGCCCTTCCTGGGCAAGCTGCTGGAGGCCGATCCGGTGACCCTGCGGCTGCTGCGGTCGGCTCCGTTCGGCGCCACCCGGCCGGCCTTCGTCCGGGCGCGGCTGGTGCGCTACCGGTTCACCACCCGGGCCGAGCGGCGGCAGACCGGCGCGTTCTGGCACCGGGACGAGGGGCGGGAACTGGTCGCCCCGGTGTCGCTGGCGCAGCTGTCCGGCTCCGCGGCCGGATGGGGATGAGCCGGCACCGGCGGGCCGGGCCGCTCAGCGGCCCTTCCGGCGCCCCAGCAGCGCGCGCAACCGCTGCACCGGGTGCGGTCGCGGCACGTGGTGGCCGGCCGCCTGGCGGACGTCACGGACGGCGGCCTCCTCCAGCGTCGGGGCGGTGCCACCCAGCGTCTGCGGCACCCACCAGCGGTCGTCGTCGCCGGCCGGCTGGTCGGGGTAGCTGCGCTGGGCCTCCGCGACCAGCGCCTCCATGGCCGCCCGGGTGCGACGCAGCAGCGCCTGCACCTTCTCCCCGGGCTCGGGCACGAGGGGCTCGCCGATGAGGACGGTGATCGGGATCCCGCGGCGGAACACCACCGGACGGCCCTTCGTGAAGATGCGGTGCCCGCCCCAGACCGCGGCGGGCAGGATCGGCACCCCGGCGTCCACGGCCATCCGGGCGGCGCCGGCCTTGAGGTCCTTGAGGGTGAACGAGCTGCTGATGGTGGCCTCGGGGAAGACGCCGATCACCTGGCCGTCCTTCAGCGCGCGGACGGCGGCCTCGAACGCCGCCGTCCCCGCCCTGCGGTCCACCGGGATGTGCTGCATGGCCCGCATGAACGGCCCGGAGACCCGGTGGTCGAACACCGAGGCCTTGGCCATGAACCGGACCAGCCGGTGCTGCGGCAGCGCGCCCAGGCCGAGGAAGGTGAAGTCCAGGTAGCTGACGTGGTTGCTGCACAGGATGGCGCCACCCTGGGCCGGCACGTGCTCCTGACCGCGGACGTCGAACCGGAAGCGGAAGAGCCGGAAGACGATCAGCGCCAGCCGGATGATCAGCCGGTACGGGCGGTCCCGGGGGTCGGGGTGGACGCCGAAGAGGTCACGGCGCACGACGTCGTGCCAGCTCGCGGTGTACATGATCGGACCCTAACGGGGAGGGTCGGTGGGTGGCTCGGGCAAGCGGCCGGCAGCGCAGCGGGCCTGACCGGGCGTCAGCCGCCGTGGGTGGCCGTCACCGCGGCCCGGACGACGGCACCCAGGTCAGCGGTCCGCGTGTGCACCGCCCGCTGGAGCACCGCGCCGCTCCCCCGCCGCAGCACCTCGGCCACCCCCGCGTCCACCAGCTTCTCGTCCCCGGCCTCGGCCAGCGCCGGCCGGAGGAGCTCGACGAGCGCGGACAGCACGTCCGCGGCGGGTGCCGGCGCGCCGGTCCGGGGGTCGACCAGGTCACTCCCGAGACCGGACCGGGCCGCCCGCCAGCCGGCCAGCCGCACCAGCTCGGTGCGGACGTCCGGCGCCGGCTCGCCGGCCCGCCACTGCCGGGCTGCGGTGTCCACGAGGCCACGCACCAGCCCGGCGAGCAGGACGGCGTCCTCCACCCGCAGCGCGACGTCGGCAACGCGCACCTCCACGGTCGGCCAGGTCGCCGACAGCCGCGCGTCGAAGTACACCATCCCGCTGTCCAGCACGGTCCCGGTCGCCAGCACGTCGGCGACCAGCCGGTGATAGGCCTCCGGGCCGCCGAAGACCCCGGTCGGCCCCGCCGAGGGCCATCGTCCCCACGCCTGCGAGCGGAAGCTGGCGTAACCGGTGTCCCGCCCGAGCCAGAACGGGGAGTTGGCGGTGAGCGCGGTCAGCACCGGCAGCCAGATCCGGATCCGGTCCAGGACGGCGACGCCCTCCTCGTCGTCGGCCACGGCCACGTGCACGTGGCAGCCGCACGCCAGCTGCTCCACGGCGGTCAGCCCGAAGGTCTCGACCATCTGCCCGTAGCGCTCGCCCGGCGTGGCCACCGGGTCCACCGCGACCGGGGAGCTGGCCAGCGCAGCCACCCGGGCACCGACGGTCCGTGCCGCGGCGTCGGCGCGGCTCCGCAGCTCCCGCAGCTGGACGGCGACCTCCGACAGCCGCCTGCACACCCCGGTGCCCAGCTCGATCTGCTGCTGCTTCAGCTCCGGTACCAGCAATCCGCCCGCCGAGGCGTCGGCACCTGCCCCGCTCGGCGACCCGTCGTCCGCAGGGTCCGACGTCGTCCGGTCGGCGCGGTCGTGCTCCTCCACCGTCTCCCCCTCGCCGCGCCGCGCGGCGACCTCCAGCGCGGCCGGACCGAGCGGCACCGGCGTGCCGGCCCCGTCGACGACCAGCAGCTCCTCCTCGACGCCGACGGTCCGCATCCGGCCATGATCACCGGCTACCCGCCGGCCTCGCACGCCGGCGGGCAGCCGCACGAGGGGCACGGCCGTGCAGAGCCGGCTCGGGGTCCCACTGCCGTGCCCGGCCCGGGGAGGTTCCCACCGTCATTGACCTCGCGCCCGGAGGGCGCGTTCGGGCTACGGCAGCCGGGCACAAAATTTCATGGGCGTTTTGTTGGGGATAACGGTAGTATTGTTCCATGCGAGGTGGGTGGCAGCCGCCGCTGCCCGACATGCCGGCCCCTCCCCCGGCCCGTGCCTGGGCTCGGATCGCGGCCCCACCGGGCTACGAACCGCAGTGGCGCCGCCTGGTCGCGGCAGCACTGGAGCAGGACCTGGGGCCGGACGAGCTCGCCGAGACCGGCCTCGACCCGCTTGCGGCCGCC
>JAICZD010000088.1 GCA_025933855.1 Modestobacter sp.
CCTACGCCTGGTTGCCGGCGTCGGCGACGGTCGGCACGGCCGTCGAGATCGACTACTTCGGCAGTCGAGTCCGGGCGACCGTTGCCGCTGAACCGCTCGTGGACCCGGGGATGACCCGGCTCCGCGGCTGAAGAAGGCAGCAGGGCCCCGTCCTGCCCACTCCTCGCAAAGCTGAGGGCGGGGCCTGGACGGGGCCGAACCCCCCACACGCACGCTCGGGGCGGGCCCCTGCAAGGCGGCCACCCCGCCCGTTCCTCGACCAACGGAGGACCCTGAATGCGCACCGACACCATCGAGACGTTCCTGGCCCAGCTCGCCGCCCGGGTTCCCGCCCCGGGAGGCGGGGCCACCGCCGGCCTGCACGCGGCACAGGCGGCTGCCCTGGTGGCGATGGTCGCCCGTTACACCGACGCGGCGAAGTACGCCGACCACGCCGAGGAGATCGCCGCCATCACCACGACCGCGGACCGGTTGCGCGAGGACGCGCTGGGCCTGGCCGAGCAGGACGCCGCGGCCTTCACCGCCGTCACGGAGGCCTACCGGCTCCCCAAGGAGACCGCCGAGGAGGCCACGGCCCGGTCCCTGGCCATCGCGCAGTCCCTCGTCACCGCAGCCCGCGTACCGGCGGTCGTCATCGACGTCGCCGAGCAGGTGCTGGGCCTGGCCGAACGACTTCTCCCGATCGGCAACCGCAACGTGATCAGTGACGTCGCCGCTGCCGCCGAGGCAGCCCGGGCCGCGGCCACGACGGCCCGGGTCAACGTGGAGATCAACCTCGGCGGCATCAAGGATGCGGAGACCTGGGGACAGCTCGCCGCGGTGGCCGGCACCGTCGACGACCTCGTCCTGCGCGCGGACAAGGTCACCGCCGCCGTGCGGGACGGACTGGCGCCATGACCGCGGACCTCAGCGGGAAGGAGCTGGCCGCCGGCATCCGCGCCGAGGTCGCCGCCGCGGCCGCGGAACTGGCCGCGGCCGGGACGCCGCCCCGGCTGGCCGTGGTCGTGGCGACCGCGGACGAGTCGAGCGCCTGGTACGTGCGCTCCATCGCCCGGGCGGCGGAGAAGACCGGCATCGCCTGCTCCATCGTCGATCTCGGCGAGTCGGCGACGCCGGACCGGATCCGTGCCGAGCTGGCCGCGCTCAGCGCGGACCCGGCGGTGCACGGCATCATCCTGCAGACCCCGCTGCCGGGCGACGCCGTCTTCGAGGAGCTGGCCGCGGCGATCGACCCGGCCAAGGACGTCGACGGCGCGAACCCGCTCAGCCTCGGACGGCTGGCCGCAGGCCTTCCCGCCTTCGCGCCGGCGACCGCCGAGGCCGTGCTGGCGGTCCTCGACCACCACGGGATCCCGCTGTCCGGTGCGCACGCCGTCGTGGTCGGCCGGTCCACCGTCGTCGGCAAGCCCGCGGCGCTGCTGCTGCTGCAGCGGAATGCCACGGTGACCGTCTGCCACCGCAACACCAAGGAACTCGCCGCGGTCTGTCGAGCCGCCGACGTGCTGGTGGCCGCGGTCGGGCGTCCGAACCTCATCACCGCCGAGTACGTCGCCGAGGACGCGTTCGTGATCGACGTGGGGACCAACCCGACGCCCGATGGCGGGCTGGTCGGGGACGTGGACGCCGGGTCGGTCACCGGGTTCGCCGCCGGACTGACCCCCGTGCCCGGCGGGGTCGGACCGGTCACCACCGCACTGCTGCTGCGGCACACGGTCGCCTCGGCGCGCGGCTGACGTCACGTCCTCTCATGGCAGAGACGGTCACCATGGACCCGCCGATCGCCGCGGGCCCGAGCGGCGCCGTGCACCCGCTCGCGCGCATCCTCGGCGCAGGACGGCCGCTGGTCTGCGGCATCCTCAACGTCACCCCGGACTCGTTCTCCGACGGAGGGTTGTTCGACAGCGTGGCGCTCGCGGTCGAGCACGGCTGCCGGATGGCGGCCGAGGGAGCCGATCTCATCGACATCGGCGGGGAGTCGACCCGGCCGGGGGCTCGGCCGCCGACGCTGGCCGAGGAACTCGACCGGGTCGTTCCGGTCGTCGAGGCGCTCGTGCGGAGGACCCCGGTTCCGGTGTCCGTGGACACGTCCCGTCCCGAGGTCATGCGGGCCGCGGTTGCTGCCGGGGCGAGCATGGTCAACGACGTGCGTGCGCTGCGGTCGCCGGGTGCTCTGCAGGCGGCCGCGGAGCTGGACGTACCGGTGTGCCTGATGCACATGCAGCGTTCGCCGGAGAGCATGCAGCGCGAGCCGCGCTACCAGGACGTCGTCGCCGAGGTGCTGGCGTTCCTCGCGGAGCGCAAGCGGGCCTGCTCGGAGGCCGGGATCCGGCTGGAGCACCTGGTGGTGGACCCCGGGTTCGGGTTCGGGAAGACGACGACCCACAACGTCGCGTTGCTGGCGTCCCTCGGGAGGCTGGGCACCCTGGGGGTCCCCGTCATGGTCGGGCTGTCCCGCAAGTCCGTGCTCGGTGAGCTCACCGGACGGACCGTGGGGGAGCGGCTGCCCGGCTCCCTCGCCGCGGCCCTCCTCGCGGCCCAGCGCGGGGCCACGGTGCTGCGCGTGCACGACGTCGCGGCCACGCGGGACGTGCTGGCGATCCTGGACGCCGTCGCCGCCGGCTGACCGGCACCGACCCCCTGCAGGGTCCCGCCGCGAGCCTGCGAGTGGCGGGGGGCAGGGGGTCCTCTTCAGATCACCGCACGGATCGCCTGCTCGAACCCCAGGACGTGCTCGCGGGCGAGGGCATCGGCGCGGTCGGCGTCACCGGCCGCGATCGCCCGGAGCAGCCCGACGTGCTCGCCGACGTGCTCGTCCACCGTGGGCAGGCGATCCAGGAACAGGCAGAAGATGCGCGTCGCCAGGTTGTCGTAGCGGATCAGGACGTCTTCGAGGTGCGGATTGCCGGCCGCCCGGTAGATGGCCCGGTGCACGGTGAGGTCCCAGCGCATCAACTCGGCCCGGTCGATCCCGGCGACCTCCAGGTCCTCGATCCGGGTGGCCAGCTCGTCGAGGTCGGCATGCCCGGTCCGGGAGGCACGCTCGGCGGCACGACGGGCAGCCAGTGGCTCCAGCTGGGCCCGGATCTCGGAGATGTGCGCGAGATCGGAGATGTCCATGCCGGTCGCGAACGTCCCGCGCCGGGGGTAGGACACGACCAGCCGATCGACCTCCAGCCGCTTCAGCGCCTCCCGGACCGGCGTCCGGCCCACGCCGAGGTCCTTGGCCAGTTCGTCGTCGTCGATCGGATCACCGGGACGGATGTCGAGCATGATCAGCCGGTCCCGGACCGCCACGTAGGCCCGGTCGGCCAGGGAGGTCAGGCCGGAGGAGTCGAGATCCAGGAGTTCGGCGGTCACGAGCACATCCTAGAGGTTGCTGGCCAACAGGTCTTGCCTCTTGCGGGGGAACGGCATACCTTTGTTCTGATTCTGATATACCAGTCTGTTGACTCCGGTGCGAGGCGCCGGCCGGAGCTGGGCCACGGCGAGTAGAGGGGGATGGGTGACGATCAGCGCCTTCGACCTGTTCAAGGTGGGCATCGGTCCGTCCAGTTCGCACACCGTCGGCCCCATGCGCGCTGCCTGCGCCTTCGCCTCACGCCTGCAGGCAGAGGGGCTGCTCGGCCAGGTGGCCGGAGTGCGGTGCGAGCTGTTCGGATCGCTCGGCGCGACCGGGCACGGCCACGGCAGCGTCAAGGCCGTCGTCCTCGGTCTGGAAGGTGAGCAGCCCGACCTCGTCGACCCCGCCGCGGCCGAGCCGCGGGTCGAGGCGATCCGCCGCGAGGGGACCCTCCGGCTGGCCGGGGCGCACCCCATCGCCTTCTCGGTGGACGACGACGTCGTGCTCCACCGGCGCAAGCGGCTGGACTTCCACACCAACGGCATGCTCTTCCAGGCCGTCGACGCCGATGGGGTGGAACTCCGCCGGCGCGAGTACTACTCGGTGGGCGGCGGCTTCGTCCTCGACCAGGACGAGGCCGGCAAGCCGGTGATCGTCGAGGACAGCACGCCCGTGACGTACCCCTTCCGCACCGGTGAGGAGCTGCTCGCGCGCACCCGGGAGACCGGCCTGCGGATCAGCGACGTGATGCTGGCCAACGAGCTGTCCTGGCGCAGCGAGGAGGAGATCCGCACCGGGTTGCTGCACATCTGGGCGGTGATGCAGGAATGCGTGGAGCGCGGGACGCGGACCCCCGGTGTGCTGCCCGGGGGGCTCAAGGTCCGCCGGCGCGCGGCCACGCTGCGCGCCCAGCTGGAGGGTCAGCCGGACGAGACCGACCCGCTCCGGGCGATGGACTGGGTGACCCTCTACGCCCTCGCGGTCAACGAGGAGAACGCCGCCGGCGGCCGGGTGGTCACCGCGCCGACGAACGGCGCCGCCGGCATCGTGCCGGCCGTCCTGCACTACTACCGCGACTACGTGGACTCCTTCTCCGAGGACGGCGTGGTGCGGTTCCTGCTCACCGCCGCGGCGGTCGGGCTGCTCTTCCAGGAGAACGCCTCCATCTCCGGCGCGGAGGTGGGCTGCCAGGGGGAGGTCGGTTCGGCCTGCTCGATGGCCGCCGCCGGCCTCGCCGAGGTGATCGGGGGAAGCCCCGAGCAGGTCGAGAACGCCGCCGAGATCGGCATCGAGCACAACCTCGGGCTCACCTGCGACCCGGTCGGCGGGCTCGTCCAGATCCCGTGCATCGAGCGCAATGCCGTCGGCTCGGTCAAGGCCATCACCGCGGCGCGGATGGCCGTGCGCGGCGACGGCCGGCACCACGTCCCGCTGGACAAGGCGATCAAGACGATGCGGGAGACCGGCGCGGACATGAAGGACAAGTACAAGGAGACCGCCCGCGGCGGGCTGGCGCTCAACATCGTCGAGTGCTGAGGAGGCACCTGTGTCCCACCCCTACACCCTCACGCTGAGCTGCCAGGAGCGCCCCGGGATCGTCCACGCGGTCAGCTCGTTCCTGTTCGAGCACGGCTGCGACATCGTCGAGCACCAGCAGTTCGACGACGCCGTCCGCGGCCGGCTCTTCCTCCGGACGGCGTTCGTCTGCCCGCAGGACGCCGGCGCCGATCGCCTGTCGGCGACGTTCCGTGCGGTGGCCGATGAGTTCGGCATGAACTACCAGCTGACCGGGGACCAGCCGCCGCGGGTGGTGGTGATGGTCTCCAAGCTGGGCCACTGCCTCAACGACCTCATCTTCCGCTGGCGTGCCGGCAGCCTCGGCGCCGAGCTCGTCGCGGTGGTCTCCAACCACGAGGACCTGCGCCCGATGGCCGAGGCGGCCGGATTGCCGTTCCACCACGTGCCGGTCACCCAGGCCACCAAGCGGCAGGCCGAGGAGCGGCTGCTGGAGCTGGTCGACGAGCACCGGGCCGACCTCGTCGTGCTCGCCCGGTACATGCAGGTGCTCTCCGACGAGCTCTGCGAAGCCCTGCACGGCCGGGCGATCAACATCCACCACTCCTTCCTGCCGGGCTTCAAGGGGGCCAAGCCCTACCACCAGGCCTTCGACCGTGGGGTGAAGCTGGTCGGCGCGACGGCGCACTACGTGACCCCAGAGCTCGACGAGGGCCCGATCATCGAGCAGGAGGTCATTCGCATCGACCACACCTTCGACGCTCGCGCGCTGGCCACCGTCGGCCAGGACGCCGAGGCACTCGCGCTGTCCCGCGCCGTCCGGTGGCACAGCGAACGGCGGGTCCTGCTCAACGGGCACAGCACCGTCGTCTTCCGCTGATCCGGGGCGCATCGGTTCGTGGCTACCTGGGCCCGCTTCGATGACCTGCGGTCCGGAACGGCCCTGCGGTGCCCCGCTCCGGACCGCATCCTGGTGGCCGAACAGCCCGGTGACGTCGTCGGCGTGCTGGCCGAGGTCGAACGGGCCACCGACGCCGGCCGGTGGGCGTTCGGCTACGTCGCCTACGAGGCCGCCGCGGGCCTGGATCCGCACCTCCCGGTGCACGCATCCACGCCGTGGGGGATGCCGCTGGCATGGTTCGGGATCTGCGACGAGCCGATCCCGGTGCCGCCGATCGAACCCGCTGCCCCGGGGCCTCGGACCGGGAGCCGGGCGCCCGGCAGCGCGCAGTGGCATCCCACCTGGACGGCGACCGGGCATGCCGCCCAGGTGGAGCGGATCCGGGAGCACATCGCAGCCGGGGACAGCTTCCAGTGCAACCTCACCGTGCGGATGGCCGGGCGGGTCGCGGGGGATCCCGTCGAGCTGTACCGCGACCTGGCGCTGGGCCAGCGCGGGGCGTACAACGCCTACCTCGACCTCGGCCGGTTCGTCGTGGCCAGCGCGAGCCCCGAACTGTTCTTCGAGCGCCGGGGCGACGAGGTGTTGCTCCGCCCCATGAAGGGCACCGCGCGGCGTGGCCGCGATCGGGACGAGGACCTGCGGCTGGCCGGCGAGCTCCGTTCCAGCCTCAAGGAACGGGCCGAGAACGTCATGATCGTCGACCTCATGCGCAACGACATCGGCCGGATCGCCGAGGTCGGCAGCGTCGACGTACCCGCGCTGTTCACCGTCGAGCGCTACGAGACGGTGCTCCAGCTCACCTCCGACGTCACGGCTCGGCTCCGGCCCGGAACCGGCCTGGTGGAGCTGTTCCGGGCGCTCTTTCCCTGCGGCTCGGTCACCGGAGCGCCCAAGGGGAGCTCCATGCGCATCATCCGGTCCCTGGAACCCGAGCCGCGGGGCGTCTACTGCGGCGCCATCGGCCTGGTCGGCCCCCCGGACGCGCCGGTGGCGGCCCGCTTCACCGTGGCCATCCGCACCGCGGTGGCGGATCGGACCACGGGCGAGGCCGTGTACGGCACCGGCGGAGGCATCACCTGGAGCTCCGGGGCGGCAGCCGAGCACGACGAGGTGCTGGCCAAGGCGGCGGTCCTGCGCGCGCGTCCACGTTCCTTCGAGCTGATCGAGACGATGCGCTTCGAACCCCATCACGGCCTGCGCAACAGGGATCGCCACCTCCACCGCCT
Organism: Modestobacter sp.; assembly: GCA_025933855.1. Lineage (GTDB taxonomy): Bacteria > Actinomycetota > Actinomycetes > Mycobacteriales > Geodermatophilaceae > Modestobacter. The sequence continues at coordinate 6,986 of JAICZD010000088.1, forward strand.
GGCCGGCTCCGCTGAGCACCTGGGCTTCCGGTTCGACCTCCAGGCGGCCCGCGCTGTCCTGGCCACCCGGCTGGCCGGGGAGTCCGCGGCGCGCGTGCGGGTCCGCCTGCGGCGCGACGGGACGTTCGCCGTCGACGTCGACGAGCTACCTGCACCCTCCGGTGGTCCGGTGCTGCTCGCCCTCGACGACGAGCCGATCGACCCGGGGGAGTCCTGGCTCTACCACAAGACGAGCCTGCGGGAGCCGTACGACCGGCGACGCGAGCGGCGTCCCGACGTCGACGACGTGATCATGGTCAACAGGTCCGGCGAGCTCACCGAGGTCACCCGGGCCACGCTGGCGTTGCTGGACGGAGGGCGGTGGTGGACCCCGCCGGTGGAGTCCGGTTGCCTGCCGGGCGTCGAGCGGGCGCGGCTGATCGAGCTCGGCGTGCTCCGGGAGAAGGCGCTCCGCCGGGATGACCTCGACCGGGCGCAGGGCCTGGCCGTCGTCAGTTCGCTGCGCGGCTGGCGCGAGGCCGTGATCCGTCGTCCGCGACCTCGTTCGTCGACCGGCTCGACGAGCCACCGGGCGATCCGAGTGGCTTCGCGAGCCGCACCCTGAGCACACCAGTGGTCCGGGTGCCAGGTGGCTCACGGCTGTTCGCGGCCGTGCCGGCTCCAGCGCCCGATCGACGTCGGAGCACGCTTCGGCGGGGTCAGCTCCGTTCCTGCCACGCTCCGCGTCTTCCGGCCGCACGCCCGGTACCGGGATGCTCTGACGCTTGAGACGCCGGACCTGTGAGCTTCGGCGGTTCGCTCAGCTGCGGCGCCGGGCACCGGGCGCGATCAGCAGCACGCTGAGGGCGGTCAGCCCGACGCCGACGACGAGCACGGTCCAGCCGACCGTTCCCAGGGCAGGGAACTCGGCGCCGATGCGCGCCCGCACGTCGATGCCCGCCGACCCGTCAGGCCTCATGATCACGAACATCCAGTCGCCCTCGGCGGCGGGCCAGGTGACCTGCTGCATCCTCGGGCCGCTGGCCTGCGCGATCCAGAAGGCCTGGTCGGCCGGCGGCCCCGCGGGCGCCGTGCCCGGTCGCTGATCGTCGCTCCCGGCGGGGGAGTCGAAGCCGAGCGCCTCGATCTCGGTCCGGCCGACCCCGCTCAGGTAGGCCTGGGCATCGCCCGCCCGGGCGATGCCGACGAACACCGGGTCGTTCCCTCGCGGGGTGACCTGGACACGCGCGTCACCGAGAGCGGCGTCGATCGGCAACCAGTCCGCACCGGTGTGCAGGTCGATGCGTTCGCTGACCAGAGCATGTGCGGAGGTGCTGAAGCGGTCCTCGGGCGAGACGACGAAACCGTCCACCCGCTGCATGCCGGAGGCCCACAGCAGGATCCCACCGCCGAGAACCAGCCCCAGGCCCGGCAGCAGGAGCAGGGTCCCGAGCACCAGGGCGAGGACGCGGGGGGCGCGGCGGCGCTCCCGGGCCGGCCGGGACGGAGGGGGAGCGGCGATCGTGGACGTGGTCATGACGGCCTCCGGAACAGGAAGGGGAACGGGAACGGGAACGGACGTCAGCCCCGCAGGACGATCGGCAGGACCAGGGCGCACAGCACGACGCTCTGCACGCTGTGCACCGCGATGCCGATCAGGGCGCTGCGGTACCGCCTGGAGGGCAGCGCCAGCGCGACGGTGTCCACCAGGGCCCTCGGGATCGACCACCAGACGTGCAGGTGGTAGGTGGAGAACAGCAGCCCGTTGACCACCCAGTCGAACCGGCCGAACGCGCCGGCCATGCGGGGCAGCAGGTAGCCGCGGAACAGCAGCTCCTCGCCGAGCACCGTGTTGAACACCCACATCGCGACCAGGACGGCGAACCAGCCCCACGACCCGCCGAGCACAGCAGAGCCCGCGTCGGAGGACAGGAAGGCGCCGAAGTCACGTTCCGCCGGGCCGGGGAGGCCCGGCACGAACTGCTCGGCGGCGAAGACGGCGACGGCGGGACGCAGGACCAGCCAGAGCCGCCCGCCCCGGCGCCCGGTGCGCGGGCTCCGCGGAGCCCGCAGCCAGAGCGCCTCCCGGACGACGGACCAGCGCAGCGTGCCCTGCTCCCTCCGGACGAGGAGTGCGACCAGGACGAACTGCCAGACCAGACCGGCGGTCAACGTGGCGATCAGCGCGCGCGGCAGCGGAGCCGGACCGGACAGGGAGTCGGCGATCAGCGGTGCGGCGACCCAGGCGCCCAGCCCCATCGGTACGGCGGCCGCCGCCCAGACAGCGAGGACGCCGCGACGGCGGAGCTGCGGGATGACGACCGCGCCGCGGGATCCGGAATCGCGCAGGTCGGTGGTGGCGGTGGTTGCCATGGCGGGCCTTCCTCGGGAGCGGACGTGTGGCAGCGAGGACCCTGCTGCCGGGCTCCGGTGCGGCGCGAGCCCCGGTGGGGTCGGGCGCATCCCCCGCCCGCGTGGTCGCCCGCCTGCCGCCGCTCCCCGGGAGAGGTCCGGCGTCTCCCTCCCGCGAGGGAGGCGGATCGCCTCGCGGGGGGTCTCGCGTCCGGCGGTCCGGGCACGGGACGATGAGAGGTGTCGTCGTCCCCGGGCGGGCGCAGCCCGTCGCACCGCCGGCCCTGGTGGGCCGGCACCCCCCTCGACGCCGGGCTGGCCGCCGGGCTCGGCGTCCTGTCGCTGTCCGCCGTGCTCGCCATGCCGGCCGGCCCGCCCTACCGGCCGGTCGACGCGGTCACCCTCGCCCTGGCCGCGCTCGGGGCCGCGGCCCTGCTGTGGCGGCAGAGCGCGCCGCTGGCCGCGCTGTCGGTGGCCGGCTCCGCCGTGGTCGTCAACGCGGCCGTCGGGAACGCCATCGGGTTCCTCGACTGGCCGGCCTGGATCGCGCTGTTCACCTGCTTCGACGGAGGCGGCCGCCGGATCCGGGCGGCGGCCGCCGTGGTGACCGCCCTCGCCGTCGGCGGTTACGTCCTGCTCGACCGCAGCGGCCCGATCGGGGCGCTGCCCGGCATCGTGATCCACTTCCTGCTCGCCATGGTGATCGGCGACCTCAGCAGCCGCCGGGCCCGGGCCGCGGCCACCGAGGCGCAGCGGGCCGCGGAGAGCCGCCAGCAGGCGCTGGCCGCCGAGCGGCTGCTGCTGCAGGAGCGCGGCCGGCTGGCCCGCGAGCTGCACGACTCGCTGGGGCACACCGTCAACGTGATGGTGTTGCAGGCCGGGGTGGGGCGGCGGGTGTTCGCCGACAACCCGCGCTACGCGCACCAGGCGCTGACCTCGATCGAGACGGTCGGGCGCGCCGCGCTGGACGAGCTGAACCGGCTGCTCCGCGTGCTGCAACCCGACGAGCGGGGAACCCCGGACCCGTTCACGCCCACGGCGACCGACCTCGAGCACCTGGTCGAGCGGGTGCGCGGCACCGGCCGGCCGGTGCACCTGCGCGCCGATGTCGGCGTGCTGCCGGAGGCCACGGCCCGGGCGGTCTACCGGATCGTCCAGGAGGCGCTGACCAACGCCGTCCGGCACACGTCGGTCGGGGAGATCGAGGTCGACGTCAGCCGGCCGGGCGGGGACGTGCTGGTCGAGGTGGTCAACGCCTGTGACCGGCCCCCGGAGCCGGTGCCCGGGCACGGGCTGGTCAACATGCGCGAACGAGCGCGGCTGGAGGGCGGCGTGCTCGACGCCGGTCCGATCGACGGCGGGTTCCGGGTGCGGGCCGTGCTGCCCCTGGGCGCGGCGGTCGTTCCGTGATCCGCGTCCTGCTCGCCGACGACGACGCCCTGGTGCGCAGCGGCCTGCGGGCGCTGCTCGCCGCCGAGGAGGACCTCACGGTCGTGGGGGAGGCCGCCGACGGGCGGGAGGCCATCGAGCGGGCCCGGGCGCTGCGGCCCGACGTCGTCCTGATGGACGTCCGGATGCCGAGGCTCGACGGGGTGCGCGCCACCCGGGAGATCGTGTCGTGGCCGCACCGGCCGCGGGTGCTCGTGCTGACGACGTTCGACCTGGACGAGGTCGTCGACGACGCGCTCGACGCCGGGGCCGACGGCTTCCTGCTCAAGCGGGCGACCCCCGAGCAGCTGATCGACGGGAGCCGGACCGTCGTCGCCGGCGATGCCTTGGTGGCGCCGGCGGTCACCCGCCGGCTGCTGGTCGCCTACGCCGGCCGGCGGCCGCCGGACCGCGAGCGGCTCCGCCGCGCGGCGCACCTCACCGATCGGGAGGTGGAGATCCTCCGGGCCCTGGCCGAGGGGCTGTCGAACGCCGAGATCGCCGGCCGGGTGTATCTGGCACCGGAGACGGTGAAGACGCACGTCAAGAGCATCCTCGGCAAGCTCGGCGTCCGGGACCGCACCCAGGCGGTCGTCTGGGCCTATCGCACCGGCTTCGCCGGCGGGGACCGGGACGACGCCTGACCGCCGTGCCCCCGGGCGAACAGAGCCGCTGCGGCCGGGTGCCCGGCCGGGGCGGCGCCATGCACCGGACCGGCCCGGCCGCCCCCCGAGCCGCGCGGACGCCGGGCCGCGC
>JAICZD010000099.1 GCA_025933855.1 Modestobacter sp.
CGAACAATCCGACCGGCACCGCAGTCGACCTGGACACCGTCACGGCGCTGTACGACGCCACGGCCGGGGTGCTGGTGGTCGACGAGGCCTACGCCGAGTTCGCCCGGCCGGGTACGCCCTCGGCGCTGACCCTGCTGCCCGGTCGTCCCCGGCTGGTGGTCAGCCGGACGATGAGCAAGGCCTTCGGCATGGCCGGGCTGCGGTTGGGCTACCTGGCCGCGGACCCGGCGGTCGTCGACGCCCTGCAGCTGGTTCGGCTGCCCTACCACCTGTCCAGCCTCACCCAGGCCGCCGCCCGCACCGCGCTGGCGCACACCGACGAGCTGCTGGCGACCGTGGACGCGGTCAAGGCCCAGCGCGACCGGATCGTCGCCGCGCTGCCCGGACTCGGGCTGACCAGCGTGCCCAGTGACGCCAACTTCGTGCTGTTCGGGCAGTTCGCCGACGCGCCCGCCGCCTGGCAGGCGCTGCTGGACCACGACGTGCTGGTGCGCGACGTCGGGCTGCCCGGCTGGCTGCGGGTCACCGCGGGCACCCCGGCGGAGACCGACGCCTTCCTCACCGCCCTGGGCGAGGTGGCGGGGGAGCACCGGGCCCCTCTGGGAGGATCAGGGTCATGACCTCTCTGTCCGGGCACCGCACCGCGCGCGTCGAGCGGGCCACCAGCGAGACGAAGCTCGTCGTGGAGGTCGACCTCGACGGCACGGGGGCGGGCGACATCGCCACCGGCGTCGGGTTCTACGACCACATGCTGACCTCGCTGGCCAAGCACAGCGGCATCGACCTGACCGTGCGCGCCGACGGCGACCTGCACATCGACGCGCACCACACCGTCGAGGACGTCGCCATCGCGCTGGGCGCGGCGTTCGCCGAGGCGCTGGGCGACAAGCGCGGCATCACCCGCTACGGCGACGCGACGATCCCGATGGACGAGGTGCTGGTGCAGGCGGCCGTCGACCTGTCCGGCCGGCCGTACTTCGTGCACGCCGAGCCCGCCGACATGACGCCGATGATCGGGCCGGACTACCCGACCAGCCTCACGAAGCACGTGCTGGAGTCTTTCGCGTTCAACGCCCGGATCAGCCTGCACGTGCGGGTGCTGTACGCCGGCCGGGACGCCCACCACATCGTGGAGGGCCAGTTCAAGGCGCTGGCCCGGGCGCTGCGCACCGCGGTGGCGCTGGATCCCCGGGTGACCGACGTGCCCTCCACCAAGGGCGCGCTGTAGCCCCGTGCCCTTCGGCAGCCTCCTCATCGCGTTCGGGCTCTTCCTGCTGGGCGGCTCGTACAGCATCTTCCGGGCCGACCACGAGCAGAAGGGGCGGACCGGTGCGCAGGTCGGCGTGGCGGTGGTGCTGCTGCTCGCCGGGTTGCTGGCCGTCGCCGGCGGCGTCCTGCGGCTGGTCTGACGGAGGACCCCGCTGCCCCCCCACGCCTCGCCTCCCACGCTCGGCGCGGGCCGCGGGAACACGGACGACCCCCGTCGCGGCTGATCGGTAGCGTGGCTGGGATGAAGAAGGTCGTCGTCCTCGACTACGGGTCGGGCAACCTGCGGTCCGCCGAGCGGGCGCTGACCCGGGTCGGCGCCGACGTGACGGTCACCTCCGACCCCCGGGCGGCGCTGGCGGCCGACGGCCTGGTCGTGCCCGGCGTCGGGGCGTTCGCCGCCTGCATGGAGGGGCTGCGGGCCGTCCACGGGCCCACGGTGATCGGCCGGCGGCTGGCCGGCGGGCGGCCGGTGCTGGGCATCTGCGTGGGCATGCAGATCCTCTTCGAACGCGGTGTCGAGCACGGGCAGGACGCCGAGGGCTGCGGCGAGTGGCCCGGCGTCGTCGAGCGGCTGACCGCACCGGTGCTGCCGCACATGGGCTGGAACACCGTGCAGGCGCCGGAGGACACCACCCTGTTCGCCGGCATCGCCGACCAGCGCTTCTACTTCGTGCACTCCTACGGGGTGCACCGCTTCCCGTTGGCCGAGGGTGGGCTGCCGAGCCGGCTCACCCCGCCGGCGGTGACCTGGGCCGAGCACGGCGACCGGTTCGTGGCCGGCGTGGAGAACGGGCCGCTGTCGGCCACCCAGTTCCACCCGGAGAAGAGCGGCGACGCCGGCGCGCAGCTGCTCACCAACTGGTTGGAGAGTCTGGACTGAGGAAGGACCCCCTCCTCCTCACCCCTCGCAGGCTCGGGGCGGTGCCCGGGAGGGGGCCTGTCAGCTGCGCAGGTAACTGGCGCCGTTGACGTCGATGATGGTGCCGGTGGAGAACCGGGCCGCCGGCGAGGCCAGCCACAGCACCGCCGAGGCGACCTCCTCCGGGCGGGCGACCCGGCCGTAGGGCGACTGCGCCCGGACGGCGTCCCCGCCCGGGCCGTCGAGCACCTCGCGGGCCATCTCGGTCTGCACGAAGCCGGGGGCGACGCAGGTGACGGAGATGTTCTGCGGCGCCAGCGCGAGGGCCATCGACTGGGCGAAGGCGTTCAACCCGGCCTTGGACGCGCCGTAGGCGGGGTTGTCCGGCTCGCCCCGGAAGGCGCCGCGGCTGGAGACGTTGACCACCGCGCCGCCGCCGGCAGCCACCAGGTGCGGCACGGCGCGGAAGGTGGCGTTGGCCGCACCCACCAGGTTGACCGCCAGCGTTCTGCTCCAGGCCGCCTGCCAGTCCGCCCAGGACGTCTCCAGCGGCGGGTGGGCGGTGAAAACCCCGGCGTTGTTGACCAGCACGTCCAGCCGGCCGAGCAGTCGCGCGGCGTCGTCCACCATCGCGCCGACCGCCTCGGGGTCGGCGATGTCGGCCTGGACGAGCACGTGACCCGCACCCGGGAGCTGGGCGAGCACCTGCTCGGCGCGCTCCCGGGAGGTGCTCCAGTGCACCGCCACCCGGTCGCCCTGCTCGGCGAACGCGCGGGCGATCGCCCGGCCGATGCCGCGGGAGGCGCCGGTCACCAGGACGGCGCGGGACGGTTCCTCGGGTCGCGGGGAGTCGGTCACGTCGCAGGAGTCAACCAGCCGGTGCTCACCACCGCCCGCGGTGCACCACCTCCTCGACACCCCGGCGGCCGCGCTTGAGCGACGGTGAGCGCCGGTCGTCGGTGCCCGGGTAGCCGATCGAGAGGCAGCCGATGGGGTTGTACTCGTCGGGCACCCCGAACGCCGCGTGGAAGCGGGGACGCTCGGCAGCCTGGATGCCGAAGAAGCACGCCGCCAGGCCCGCGTCGACCGCGGTGAGCAGCATGAGCAGGGCGGCCATGCCGGTGTCGATGTCCCAGTAGGGCACCGGCCAGTGCTCCTCGCTGCGATCGGTCCGGCCCTTGTCGGGCTCGGCGTAGCGGTCGAGGTAGGCGCGCTTGTGCGACAGCGGCACGATCAGCAGCGGGGCGCGGCGCATGCGCACGAGCCAGTCGGCCATCCTGACCTCGTCCTCCGCCGAGGTGGTGGCGCGCCAGAACCGGTCGCGCTCCTCCGCGGACTCGAGCACCAGGAACGCCCAGCCCTGGCTGAAGCCGGCCGACGGCGCCCGGATGGCGTGCTCGAGCAGCCGTTCCCGCAGCTCGGCCGGCACCGGACGGTCGGGGTCGTAGTCACGGACCATGTGCCGGCGGCGGACCACCTCGGCGAATTCCACGGCTGCCCTCCCGATCTCGCGACCCTGTCGCACCGGTACGACGAAATCGTCGGTGCCGTGGTGCAGGGTGCCCGGCATGGAGCAGCTCCCACCAGACCTCTCCGGCCGCGTCGCGCTGGTCGCCGGGGCCACCCGCGGGGCGGGCCGCGGCATCGCGGTCGAACTGGGGGCCGCGGGCGCGACCGTGTGGTGCACCGGCCGCAGCACCCGGGAGCACCGCTCCGACTACGACCGGCCCGAGACGATCGAGGAGACCGCCGAGCTGGTCACCGCGGCGGGCGGCCGGGGCGTCGCGGTGGCCGTCGACCACCTGGTGCCCGCGCAGGTCGCGGCCCTCGTCGACCGGATCGAGGCGGAGTCCGGCGCGCTGCACGTGCTGGTCAACGACGTCTGGGGCGGTGAGCGGCTGTTCACCCGCGACACGCCGCTGTGGCAGCAGGATGTGGCTGCCGGCCTGCGGCTGCTCCGGCTGGCCGTGGACACGCACCTGGTGACCAGCGCCGCCGCGCTGCGGCTGCTGACCCGGCAGCCGGGGGGCCTGGTGGTGGAGATGACCGACGGCCCGGCGGACTACAACGCGGTCACCTACCGGGTGTCGGCGTTCTACGACCTGGCGAAGGTGTCGGTGACCCGGCTGGCCTTCTCCCAGGCCCACGAGCTGCGCCCGTACGGGGGTACCGCGGTGGCGCTGACCCCGGGCTGGCTGCGGTCGGAGATGATGCTGGACGGGTTCGGCGTCACCGAGGCGAACTGGCGGGACGCCACCGCCGTCGAGCCGCACTTCTGCATCTCCGAGAGCCCGGCCTACGTCGGCCGCGCGGTGACCGCCCTGGCGGCCGATCCTCATCGGGCCCGCTGGTCGGGTCAGGGGATCTCCTCCGGTCAGCTGGCGGCGGCCTACGGGTTCACCGACGTCGACGGCACCCGGCCGGACTGCTGGCGGTACATCGTCGAGGTGCAGGACCCCGGCCGCCCCGCAGGCGACGAGGGGTACCGGTGAGCGGTCCCTAGGCTGGTCCCGTGCCGAAGCTGCAGCTGCTGCCCGCCGTCGACGTCGCCGACGGCCTCGCCGTCCGCCTGGTGCAGGGGGAGGCCGGCAGCGAGACGTCCTACGGCGACCCGCTGGAGGCCGCCCTCGCCTGGCAGCGCGACGGCGCCGAGTGGGTGCACCTGGTGGACCTCGACGCCGCCTTCGGCCGCGGGTCCAACCGGGAGCTGCTGTCCCGGGTCGTCGGCCAGCTGGACGTGGACGTCGAGCTGTCCGGGGGCATCCGGGACGACGAGTCGCTGGCCGCGGCGCTGGCCACCGGCTGCCGCCGGGTGAACCTGGGCACCGCGGCGCTGGAGTCACCGGACTGGTGCGCCCGGGCGATCGCCGAGCACGGCGACCGGATCGCCGTCGGGCTGGACGTGCGCGGCACCCGGCTGGCCGCCCGCGGGTGGACCCGGGAGGGCGGCGAGCTCTACGAGACGCTGGGCCGGCTGGACGCCGAGGGGTGCGCCCGCTACGTGGTCACCGACATCACCAAGGACGGAACCCTGCGCGGCCCGAACCTGGAGCTGCTGCGCGAGGTGTGCGCCGCGACGCCCCGCCCGGTGGTCGCCTCCGGTGGGGTCAGCTCGCTCGAGGACATCCGCGCCCTGGCCGGACTGGTACCCGTCGGCGTCGAGGGGGCGATCGTGGGCAAGGCCCTCTACGCCGGCGCGTTCAGCCTGCCCGAGGCGCTCGCCGTCACCGCGGAGCTGGCCGGATGACCGCCGTCCGGCTGGGATCGGGTGGGCCCTGGGAGGACGTCGTCGGCTACAGCCGGGTCGTCGCCGTGGCCGGTCAGGCGTGGGTCAGCGGGTGCACCGCGACCGTCGACGGCGAGGTGGTCCACCCCGGCGACATGGCCGCGCAGGCCCGGGTCGCGTTCTCGGTGCTGGTCGCGGCCCTGGAGAGCGCCGGGTTCTCCGCCGCCGACGTCGTCCGCACCCGGATGTACGTCACCGACACCGCCCGCTGGGAGGAGGTGGCCCGCGCGCACGGCGAGGTCTTCGGCGCCGTCCGGCCGGCCACCGCGATGATCGGCGTCGCCGCCCTGCTGCACCCCGACATGCTGGTCGAGGTGGAGGCCGATGCGGTGCGGGGTGCCGGGGCATGAGCCTGGCCGTGCGGGTGATCCCGTGCCTGGACGTCGACGCCGGCCGGGTGGTCAAGGGCGTCAACTTCGTCGACCTGGTGGACGCCGGCGACCCGGTGGAGATGGCCCGGGTCTACGACGCCGAGGGCGCCGACGAGCTGACCTTCCTCGACATCACGGCGAGCTCCGGCAGCCGGGAGACGACCTACGACGTGGTGCGCCGGACCGCGGAGAGCGTCTTCATCCCGCTGACCGTGGGGGGCGGCGTGCGCAGCGTCGAGGACGTCGACCGGCTGCTCCGGGCCGGGGCGGACAAGGTGGCGGTGAACACCGCGGCGGTCGCCCGGCCGGAGCTGATCGCCGAGATCGCCCACCGGTACGGCAACCAGGTGCTGGTCCTGTCGCTGGACGCGCGCCGCTGCCAGGACGGCGCGGTCACCGGCTCGGGGTTCGAGATCACCACGCACGGCGGGCGGCGGGGGACCGGCCGGGACGCCGTGCAGTGGGTGGTCCAGGCCGCCGAGCTGGGGGTGGGCGAGGTGCTGCTGAACTCGATGGACGCCGACGGAACGCGGGCCGGGTTCGACACGGAGCTGATCCGGGCCGTGCGCCGCGAGGTCACCGTGCCGGTGATCGCCAGCGGGGGAGCGGGCGAGGTCGGCCACTTCGCCCCGGCCGTGGCTGCGGGAGCGGATGCGGTGCTTGCCGCCAGCGTCTTCCACTTCGGCCAGCTGCGGGTGGGTGACGTCAAGGAGGCACTCGCCGCCGCTGGGGTGCCTGTCCGGCGGGCGACCGACCACCCGCAGCGCTGACCCGCGGCGGCCGGCCGACGTCGAGCCGGTGCGCCGACCGTGGCGCCGGGTCATGACGCGGCTCCACGGTCGACCGAGCGGCTCGACCCCGATCGGATCACCCCGACCGGCCAACCCCGACCGGACCCCCCGCGGATCAGGCCGTGGTGACCTCCACCCGGGCGACCTGCGGACGGCCGCTCGCCCAGAGCAGCAGCTCCAGCGGCGGCCCCGCCACCGTCGTCGCCGGAGTGCCCTCGCGCAGTCGCCGCTCCGCGTCCGGGGTGCCCGCGGGCAGGTCGTCGCGACGCAGCACCAGCTCACCCGGCGTGGCAGGGGCGGCGCGCCGCGCCAGGAAGGGCACCTGGGACCACAGCCGGTCCTGCACCGCCGCCGGCAGGTCCCGCGGCGACCAGCCCGGCTGGGCCCGCCGGACGTCCTCGTGGTGGATGACCATCTCCGCGGTGTTCAGCACCCGGTCCAGCGCCGGCCAGGCGGTCGGCACCCACGCCGGTGGGCCGGAGCGCACCGCGTCCACCAGCCGCTCGTAGTCCCGGCCCGACCCCACCTGTGCCTGCACCCGTGCCGTCCACGCCGCGAACGGGCCGCCGAGCGCCAGTCCCGGCATGGTGTCCGGCCGCCGGTCCCGGACCACCAGGTGGGCCGCCAGGTCCCGGGCCCGCCATCCGGCACAGCAGGTCGGCGCGTCCGGCCCCACCTGCAGCAGCAGATCGGCGAGTGCCCCCCGCTCCGAGCGCGAGAGGGTCAGGGACGAACCAGCGGAGACCATTTCCGAAGGTTAGCCAGCGTTCCCGGGGTCGCCGGTGACGCAGCGGGAGCTCCGACCGCCCGGGCGGCAGCGGTCGGCGCGGATCGGTTACCCGAGGTAACGACTGCAGGTACGCTCGGCGCACCGCCCGGAACGAGCCAGAGGAGACGCGTGCGCCGCCGCCGCAGCACCACGGTCCACGGTCCGGACCCCGCCACGGAGGCAGGAGGCGCCGCGCAGCCGGCCGCGGCGCCGGAAGGGCCGCTGACCGACCGGGACCGCAAGCGGGTCGTCCGCCGCGGCCTGCGGCACGTCGGGCGGGCGATCGCCGAGCAGCCGGCGATCTTCCTCCTCGCCGTGCTGGGCAGCAGCCTCTACGGCGGGATGACCGTCGCCAGCGCCTACGTCATCGGCGGGATCACCGACCGGGTCCTGCTGCCCGCCTTCGACGCCGGGGCCACCACCACGACCGCGCTCACCCTGGCCGCGCTGGCGATCCTGGTCGTCGCCGTCCTCAAGATCGTCGGCATCCTCGGCCGGCGGCTGTTCGCCGGAATCATGAGCTACCGGCTGATGGCCGACTACCGCCGCCGCGTCACCGGGCAGTACCTGCGCCTGCCGCTGTCCTGGCACCAGCGCCACCCCACCGGCCAGCTGCTGTCCAACGCCAACTCCGACGTCGAGTCCAGCTGGTTCTTCGTCTCCCCGCTGCCGTTTGCCTGCGGTGCGCTGGTCATGATCGCCATCACCGTCGCCGCCCTGGTGCTCACCGACCCGCTGCTGGCGATCGTCGGGTTCGTCGTGTTCCCGCTCGTCTTCGTGGTCAACGCCGTCTACAGCCAGGTCATGTCCCCGCGGATGGACCGCGCCCAGCAGCTCCGGGCCGAGGTCAGCGAGATCGCCCACGAGAGCTTCGACGCGGCCCTGGTGGTCAAGACCCTGGGCCGCGAGGCCGACGAGGCGGCCCGGTTCGCGGTCAAGGCCGACGAGCTGCGCGACGGCCTGGTCGCCGTCGGCCGGGTGCGCGGGCTGTTCGACCCGATGATGGAGGCGCTGCCCAGCCTGGGCACCCTCGCCGTCCTGCTGGTCGGCGCGGAGCGGGTGGCCGCCGGCGCCACCCAGGCCGGCGATCTGGTCTCCATCGCCTACCTGTTCACCCTGCTGGCCCTGCCCATCCGGGCCATCGGCTGGGTGCTCGCCGACCTGCCGCGCGCGCTGGCCGGCTTCGACCGGGTCACCCCCGTGCTGCAGGCGACCGGCGAGACGCCGCACGGCCCGGGCACCGCGCCGCCCGGCAGCGGTGGCGCCCGCCTGGGGGTGCGGGAGGTCGACTTCGGCTACGACGGGACCTCCCGGTCGACCGTCTCCGGCGTCACCTTCGACGTCCCCGCCGGCCGCACCGTCGCCGTCGTCGGGCCCACCGGATCGGGCAAGTCCACCCTCGCCGGCCTGCTGGTCCGCCTCGTCGACCCGCACTCCGGCGCCGTCCTGCTCGACGGCGTCGACCTGCGCACCCTCCGCGAAGGGGAGGTCAGCAGCCAGGTCGCCTTCGTTCCGCAGTCCACCTTCCTGTTCGACGACACGGTCCGGGACAACGTCACCCTCGGCGCCCCCTTCGACGACGCGCAGGTCGCCGAGGCGCTGCGCGTCGCCGCGGCCGACGAGTTCGTCGCCCGGCTGCCCGAGGGTCTGAACACCCGGGTCGGCGAGCGCGGCGCGTCGCTGTCCGGCGGCCAGCGGCAGCGGCTCGCCCTGGCCCGCGCCGTCGTCCGGCGCCCGCGCCTGCTCGTCCTGGACGACGCGACCAGCGCGGTCGACCCGGCGGTCGAGGCCCGCATCCTCGACGCGCTGCGCGACACCGACCGCCCGGCCACCGTCGTCGTCGTCGCCTACCGGCAGGCCACCATCGCCCTCGCCGACGAGGTCGTGTGGCTCGAACGCGGCCGGCTGGTCGCCCGCGGCAGCCACGAGCAGCTGCTCGCAGCGGTTCCCGGCTACGCCCGGCTGGTCCAGGCCTACCAGCCGCCGGAGCCGCCCGGGCCGCACGCGCGCCCCGCCGAGCCGGTGGAGGTCGGGGTATGACCGATCCGCTGCTTGCCGCCGACCAGCGGGAGGAGGGGGCGCTGCAGACGCTGCGTCGCGGGCTGCGGATGATGCCCGAGTTCCGCGCCGGCCTGCCCGCGACCTTCGCCCTCGCCCTCGTCGCCACCGCCGGTCGGGTCGTCGTCCCCATCGCCGTCCAGCAGACCCTCGACCGCGGGCTGGCCGGGCCGGGCGGTCCGGACGTCCCGCTCATCCGCGAGCTCATCGGGATCAGCGCCGTGGTCGTCCTGATCACCGGCATCGCGGTCTACCGGATGAACGTGCGCCTGTTCCGGACGACGGAGACCGCCCTGGCCGGCCTCCGGGTGCGCGCCTTCCGGCACGTCCACGACCTGTCGGTGCTGCACCAGCAGGGTCAGCGCCGCGGATCCCTGGTGTCCCGGGTGACCAGCGACGTCGACCAGCTGTCGGTGTTCATGCAGTGGGGCGGCGTGCTGGGCGTGGTCAGCGTCGGCCAGCTCGTCGTCGCCACCGCGGTGATGGCCGTGTACTCCTGGCAGTTGACGCTGCTCGTGCTCGTCTGCTTCATCCCGCTCGCCGTCGCCGTCAGGTACTTCTCGCAGCGGCTGGCCGCCGTCTACGGCGTGGTCCGCGAGCGGGTGGGCGATCTGCTCGGCGCGGTGGCGGAGTCCGTCGTGGGTGCTCCGACGGTGCGCGCCTACGGCATCCGCGGCCGCACGGCGGCCCGCATCGACCGGGCCATCGACCGGCACTACCGCGCCTCGGTCGACGCGCAGAAGACCACCGCCGCCGTGTACGTCAGCGGCGAGCTGGTCGCCGCGGTCGCCAACGCCGCCGTCGTCGTCGTGGGCGTGCTGCTGGGCATCGGGGGGCACCTCTCGGCGGGCACCCTGGTCGCCTTCCTCTTCCTGGTGACCCTCTTCGTCGCCCCGGTGCAGACCGCCAGCGAGGTGCTCAACGAGGCGCAGAACGCCGTCGCCGGGTTCCGCCGGGTGCTCGACGTCCTGGACACCGAGCCCGACGTCCGCGATCCGGCGATCGCCGACCCCGCCCGGGCCCGGGCCCTGCCGCCCGGCCCGCTGGACGTCCGGTTCGAGCACGTCGGCTTCGCCTACTCGGCCGGGGCGCCCAAGGCCCTGGACGACGTCGACCTGGCCATCGCCCCGCGCACCCGGGTGGCGATCGTGGGGGAGACCGGCTCGGGCAAGACCACCTTCGCCAAGCTGGTCACCCGGCTGATGGACCCCACCGAGGGCCGGGTCCTCCTCGGCGGGGTCCCGCTGACCGACGTCGCGTTCGGCTCGCTGCGGGAGCGGGTCGTGATGGTGCCGCAGGACGGGTTCCTGTTCGACGCCTCCATCGCCGACAACGTCCGCTACGGCCGCCCCGGCATGACCGACGCCCGGGTGGAGGCCGCCTTCGACGAGCTCGGTCTGGGCGACTGGGCGCGGCGGCTCCCCGACGGCGTGGCCACCGCGGTCGGGCAGCGGGGCG
>JAICZD010000020.1 GCA_025933855.1 Modestobacter sp.
CCACCCAGCGGCCCAGCGTCGACGTCGTCACCGGCCTGATCAAGGCCAACGTGCCGTCCCGGCTGGCGTTCTCCACCTCCAGTCTCACCGACAGCCGGGTCATCCTCGACCAGCCCGGCGCGGAGAAGCTGATCGGCATGGGCGACGCCCTGTTCATGCCGATCGGCGCCGGCAAGCCGGTCCGCGTGCAGGGCGCCTACGTCTCCGACACCGAGATCGAGGCGGTCGTCGAGTTCACCAAGCGGCAGGCCGAGCCGGAGTACCGCGAGGAGGTCTTCACCGCCGCGGCCGGGGAGAAGAAGGAGATCGACGAGGACATCGGCAGCGATCTGGAGCTGCTGGTGCAGGCCGTGGAGCTGGTGGTGACCAGCCAGTTCGGGTCGACCTCGATGCTGCAGCGCAAGCTCCGGGTCGGGTTCGCCAAGGCCGGACGGCTGATGGACCTGATGGAGAGCCGGGGCATCGTCGGCCCGTCGGAGGGCTCCAAGGCCCGCGACGTGCTGGTCAAGCCCGACGAGCTGGAGTCGGTGCTGTTCACCCTGCGCGGCGGCGCGCTGGCCTGAACCCTTCGGCCCCCTGCAGGGTCCTGCCGCGAGTTTGCGAGGGGCGGGGGGCCAGGGGGTCCTTCAACTAGGATGGGCGGGTGCCAGCTCTGCCCACCTCCGTTCCCGCCCCTCGGGGGCACTCCTCTGGCGGGCCGGCCGGAACCGAACCGCCCGCCGTCCGCCGGGTGGCTCTGGTCACGCTGGGCTGCGCCCGCAACGAGGTGGACTCCGAGGAGCTGGCCGGCCGGCTGGCCGGCGACGGCTACGAGCTGGTGGACGACGCCGAGGGCGCCGACGCCGTCCTGGTGAACACCTGCGGGTTCATCGAGAGCGCGAAGAAGGACTCCGTCGACGCGATCCTCGCGGCCACCGACTCCGGCGCCGAGGTCATCGCGGTCGGTTGCCTGGCCGAGCGCTACGGCGTCGAGCTGGCCGGGGCGCTGCCGGAGGCCACGGTGCTCGGCTTCGACGACTACGCCGCCATCGGGGACCGGCTCGACGACGTCCTCACCGGCCGTCCGCTGGTGCCGCACTCCCCGCGTGACCGGCGCACCCTGCTGCCGATCAGTCCGGCGCAGCGGACGGCTGCGGTCGCCGCCGGGCGGGTGGGGGAGGGCGCGGCCCCGGCCATTCCCGGGCACGACTGGCTGAAGCGCCGCAGGTTGGCCGGGGGCCCGACCGCGGCGGTCAAGCTGGCCTCGGGCTGCGACCGCCGCTGCGCGTTCTGCGCCATCCCCACCTTCCGTGGCGCCTTCATCTCCCGGCCGCCGGCCGAGGTGCTGGCCGAGGCCCGGTGGCTGGCCGGCCAGGGGGTGACCGAGCTGGTGCTGGTCAGCGAGAACTCCACCTCCTACGGCAAGGACGCCGGGGACCTGCGGTCGCTGGAGAAGCTGCTGCCGGAGCTGACCGCGGTGCCGGGCATCGCCCGGGTGCGGGTGGCCTACCTGCAGCCGGCGGAGATGCGTCCCGGGCTGCTGGAGATCCTCGCCGGCACCCCCGGCATCGCCCCCTACTTCGATCTGTCCTTCCAGCACTCCTCGCCGGGCCTGCTGCGCCGCATGCGCCGCTTCGGCGGCACCGAGGATTTCCTCGGCATCATCGAGCGGGCCCGGGCGCTCGCCCCCGCCGCCGGCTTCCGCACCAACGTCATCCTCGGTTTCCCGGGCGAGACCGAGGCCGACGTGGCCGAGCTCGAGCGCTTCCTCACCGCCGGCCGGCTCGACGCGGTCGGGGTGTTCGGCTACTCCGACGAGGAGGCCACCGAGGCGATCGGGCTGCCCGGCAAGCTCGACCAGGACGAGATCGACGCCCGGGTCCGGCGGATCACCGACCTGGTGGAGGAGCTCACCGCCCAGCGCGCCGAGGAACGGATCGGCGAGCCGGTGGAGGTCCTGCTCACCGACGACCTCTCGGCCACCGAGGGCCCGGGCACCTGGGGCGGGCATGCCGCCCACCAGGACCCGGACGCCGACGGCAGCACCACCGTCTCCCAGGTCCCCGCCGGCGCCGTGGCCGGGCAGCTCGTGCACGCCGAGGTGGTGGCCACCGACGGGGTCGACCTGGTGGCGCGGGCCGCGGAACCCGCCCTGGCCGCGGCCGGGAGGTGACCGGATGAGCGCGTTCGTGCCCGACCCGGCAGCGACGCCGACGCGGAGCGTCCGGCTGGTCAACGTGCCCAACGCGCTGACGGTGCTGCGGCTGCTGGTCGTGCCGGTCTTCGCGGCCCTGCTGCTGTCCGGCGACGGATTGGACGACGCCCGGCGCGGCTGGGCCACGGTCGTCTTCACCCTGGCGATCATCACCGACCGGTACGACGGGATGATCGCCCGGCGCACCAACCAGGTGACCGAGTTCGGCAAGCTCGCCGACCCGATCGCCGACAAGGCGCTCACCGGTACGGCGCTCATCGCGCTGTCGGTCCTCGCGCTGCTGCCGTGGTGGGTGACGCTGACCATCCTGGTCCGCGAGGTGGGGGTGACGCTGCTGCGGTTCTGGGTGATCCGGCACGGCGTCATCGCGGCCAGCCGCGGTGGCAAGGTGAAGACGGTGCTGCAGGCGGTCGCCATCGGGCTGTACATCCTGCCGCTGAGCGGCGTGCTGGCGTCGCTGCGCTGGTGGGTGATGGGCGTGGCCCTGCTGCTCACCGTCGTGACCGGTGTCGACTACGTGTACCGGGCGCTCACCCTGCGCCGGACCAGCGCCCGGGCGATGCGGGCCGCGGTGGCCCGGCGGGCCGCCGCCGGCGGCGACACCACCACCGGCGGGGCCCGCACCGACACCGCCGCCTGAACGGCCGGGCAACCGTGGGAGCGAGTGCGCAGCGGCTGCACGCTGCGCTGCTGGCCCGCGCAGAGACGGTGGCCGCCGCCGAGTCGCTCACCGCAGGCCTGTTCTGCGCCTCGCTGGCCGACGTGCCCGGAGCCAGCGCGACCCTGCGCGGTGGCGCCGTCGTCTACGCCACCGACCTCAAGGCGACCCTGGCCGGAGTGCCTGCCGGGCTGCTGGCGGCCCGGGGACCGGTGAGCGGTCCGACGGCGGCGGCCCTCGCCGAGGGCATCCGGCAGCGCTGCGCGGCGACCTGGGGAGTCGGGCTCACCGGGGTCGCCGGCCCGGACCCGGTCGACGGCTCCCGGCCGGGCCGCGTCTACGTGGGCATCAGTGACGGCGTCCGCACCGACGTCCACCGGCTGGACCTGCCCGGCGGGCGGGCCGAGGTGCGCGCCGGCGCCGTCCAGGCGGCGATGACCGCCCTGCTGGCCCGGCTCGAGGGTGGGAACGGCGGTCCCCCGCACGGTGTTACGCCATGAGCGGACGGGTCGCGGCCGGGTCGGCTCCGGGCGGGCCGGCCGCGTACGGTGAGCGCACGGTGTCCGCGGGGACGGCACCTCCGCTCGACCTGCTCGTCGCACGTGACAGGAGATGGCCATGACGCTGCTGCGTACCCAGCTCGGGAACACTCTGCGGGGTCACCGGCTGCGCCAGCGCCGCACCCTGCGGGACGTCTCCGGCGCCGCCCGGGTGAGCCTGGGCTATCTCTCCGAGGTCGAGCGCGGGCAGAAGGAGGCCTCCTCCGAGCTGCTGGCGTCCATCTGCGACGCGCTGGACGTCGAGCTCGCCGACCTCCTCGCCGAGGTGAGCACCGAGCTGCGGACGGCGCCGCGGCAGCCGGTGCGCCGGATGTCCAGCGGCGAGCGCGTGGTGCGCGAGGCCGCCGTGGAGGTCACCCGGGAGGCGATGGTCGAGGACGCTGCCGTCGAGCCGGCCGCCCGTCCGGACACCGTCGCGCCGTCCGCCGGTGAGCCCGCCCTCGCCCTGGTCGGTGGCGGCTCCGCCGGGCGCGGTACGGCCTGCCGCGGCGGCACCGTCCGCCTGGCGGCCTGACCCTCGCCGCGGCGCCCGGGCGCACCGTCCGGGACCGCGACACGATCACCGCCCGAGGGCAGCGTCCTTGACCGGTAGCGGTCGGGATGGCACACAGGGTGCATGCCAGCCACCACCGGGTACTCGCTGCCCTCGCTCTCCCGGCCGCCCGTACCACCGTCGTCCCCTCAGGAGGGACCGGGACAGGGGAACGTGTCGCTCCGGGACGGCGGCCAGGTGACCGCGCCGGTGCCCTCCGGCGCCGGCTTCGCGCCGCCGCCGAGCCGGTCCAACGTCCAGCTCACCAACCCGGTGCCGGCGCTGGCGGTCGCCGTTCCGGCAGCCCGGCCGCCGGCCGCCCGGCCGTCCCGCGGCCCGGGCGGGCGGCCCGGCACCACGCGGGGCACCGGCACGATGAGCCGGACCCGGCGCGGGCTGCTCAACGGCGCCCGGACCGCCTTCGCCGAGCGCGGGCTGCGCCGCACGACCATGCAGCACGTCGCCGCGGCCGCCGGCGTGGCGAAGGCCACGCTGTACAACCACTTCCGCACCAAGGACGACGTCGCCGGCGCCCTGCTGGCCTTCGAGCTGGACCGGCTGGCCGCCCTGGCCGCCGAGCTGCCGCTGACCGTGGCCGTTCCCGCGCTGGCCGAGGAGGTCGGCTCGCACCCCGTGCTGCGGCGGCTGGCGGAGGCGGAGCCGGAGACCCTCACCCGGATGCTGTCCACCGACCCGCGCCGCTGGAACGACGTCGTGGTCGCGCTGGGCACCGCACTGGGCATCACCCGGCCGGCCGCCGAGGTGTTGTCCCGGTGGCTGCTCGGCCTCGTGCTGCAGCCGGGCGAGGCGGCCGAGCGGGCCCGCCAGGCGGCCCAGGTGACGGCGATGCTCACGGCCTGACGGCGGTGCCCGCACGCTGACGGCCCGCGGCCCGCTCTCCGGAGGGGACCGCGGGCCCGGCATAGGATCCCGGCGGTGAGCGCCGCCGCCCGGTGCTCCCGCCACGGTCGTCCGGCGACCCGAGGGGGCGCGTGATGCGGTACCTCTTCCGGCCTCCCGCCGCCGAGGCGGCCGGGCTGCTGACGCTGCCGTGGCACCAGCCGCTGGCGGAGTGGGACGACAGCCTGCTGCTGGAGGTGCCGCAGCGGGGCATCTCGCGCCACGTCGTGCGCTTCGTCGCCAGCGAGGGCCGGGTGTTCGCCCTCAAGGAGATCGCCGAGCCGCTGGCCCGGCACGAGTACGCGCTGCTGAGCGAGTTCGAGCAGGAGGGCCTGCCGTCGGTCTCGGTGCTGGGGTTGTGCGTCGACCGGCCCGAGGACCAGGAGGCGATCCTGGTCACCCGCTACCTCGAGTACTCGATGTCCTACCGCTACCTGTTCTCCAGCGCCCGCGCCCATTCGCCGGGCCGGCTGCTGGACACCCTGGTCGAGCTCATGGTCCGGCTGCACCTGGCCGGGGTCTTCTGGGGCGACTGCTCGCTGTCCAACACGCTGTTCCGGCTGGACGCCGGTACCTTCGCCGCCTACCTGGTGGACGCGGAGACCGCCGAGCGGCATCCCACGCTGTCCGCCCGGATGCGCGAGTACGACGTCGACCTGGCCCGGGAACGGGTGGGGGCGGAACTGCTGGACCTGCGGTCCGGTGAGCTGCTGCCGGCCGGTATCGACCCCATCGCGGTGGCCGAGAGCCTCCCCGGCCGCTACGAGTCGCTGTGGGACGAGGTGACCCGGGAGGAGGTGTTCCGGCTCGACGAGCAGCAGTACCGGGTGGCCGAGCGGCTGCAGCGCCTCAACGACCTGGGCTTCGACGTCGGTGAGATGGAGCTGGTCACCTCGGCGGAGGGCGCGCGGCTGCGGGTGGACACCCGGGTGGCCGAGCCCGGCCAGAACCGGCGGGAGCTCTTCCGGCTGACCGGCCTGGAAGCGCAGGAACGCCAGGCGCGCAGGCTGCTCAACGACCTCCGGGCGTACCGGGCCTACCTGGAGCAGCGCAGCGGCAAGCCGGTGCCCGAGACCGTCGCCGGGCACCGCTGGCTGGCCGAGGTCTACCAGCCGGTGATCGACTCGATCCCACCAGAGCTGGCCGGCCGGCTGGAGCCGGCGCAGATCTTCCACGAGGTCCTCGAGCACCGGTGGTTCCTGTCCGAGCGCGCCGGGCGGGACGTCGGGACGACGGCCGCCGCGCGCGCCTACGTGGAGACCGTGCTGCCGCGCACACCACGGGAAGTGACCACCCCCTCGGTGATGGCCGACCGCCACTGAGCCCGGTCCGACCTGTGTCCGAACCGACGACCGGAGCCGGCACCGGCATGTCCGGGCGGGGAATCGGTGCTGGTCGGCCGGACGAGCCGGCTGTCCCGACCGATGGTCACGTCGCGGTGTCGAACGGTTTGACACCGACTATGAGCTGGGCCACGCTCCGGTGGCACGGTGGCCTGCCGGGCCGCGGTACGCCGGACGGAAGGCGGATGAGGGTGCCGAGAACGCGGCTTGTCGGACGGACCAGGAAGGGCAGAGGACCGTGGCGTCGGTTGGCCGGTGTGGCCGCCACGACCGTGCTGGCGTCCTCACTCGCGGCCTGCGGGGGCGACGGCGGCGGCGGCGCTCCTACGCTGACCTGGTACATCAACCCGGACTCCGGCGGCCAGGCCGAGATCGCGTCCCGGTGCACGGACGCGGCGAACGGGCAGTACAAGATCGACGTCTCGCAGCTGCCTCGCAACAGCGATGGGCAGCGGGAGCAGCTGGTGCGCCGTCTGGCCGCCCAGGACTCCTCGATCGACATCATGAGCCTGGACGTGCCGTTCGCGCCGGAGCTGTCCCAGGCCGGGTTCCTCGCGCCGGTGCCGGAGGACCTCGCGTCGCGGGTCACCGAGGGCGTCTTCCCGGGCTCGGTCGCCACGGCGACCTGGAACGACAAGCTGGTGGCGGTCCCCTTCTGGTCGAACACGCAGCTGCTGTGGTACCGGAAGTCGGTCGCCCAGGCCGCGGGGCTGGACATGACCCAGCCGGTCACCTGGGAGCAGCTCATCACGGCGGCGACGAGCCAGGACAAGCTCCTCAGCGCGCAGGGCCGGCGCGCCGAGTCGTTGACGGTGTGGCTGAACGCCCTCATCGAGTCCGCCGGCGGGCACATCATCGCGCAGAACTCCACCGACCCGGACAAGATCGAGCTCGGTCTGGACTCGGCAGCCGGGCAGCGGGCCGCAGCGGTCATGCATGACGTGGGCGCGTCCGGCGTCGTCGGGCCGGCCTTCTCGACGTCGAGCGAGGACACCAGCGCCTCTCAGTTCGAGAGCCCGGACGCCGGGTTCATGGTCAACTGGCCGTACGTCTGGGCCCAGGCGAAGACGAAGGTCGAGGCCGGCACGCTGGACAAGTCCGTGCCCGCCGACTACGGCTGGACGCTGTATCCGCGGGTCGACGCCGGCACACCGTCCGCACCGCCGCTCGGTGGGATCAACCTGGGCGTCTCGGCCTTCAGCAAGCACGTGGACTTCGCCTTTGCCGCGACCGAGTGCATCAGCAGCGACGAGAACCAGGCGTACTACATGACCACCAACGGCAACCCCGCTTCCTCCGCCGCGGTCTACGACGACCCGGAGGTGCAGAAGGTGTTCCCGATGGCCGACACCATCCGTGAGTCCCTCGCCGCGGCGGCACCTCGCCCGCTGACGCCGTACTACAGCGAGGTGACCGGGGGCATCCAGCGCGAGTACCACCCGCCGTCGTCGGTGGATCCCCAGGTCACGCCGAAGAAGGCCGCCGCCCTGATCAACGCCGTGCTCAGAGGGGACCAGTTGCTGTGACCACCACGACGCTCCCACCAACCCCGAAGACCGCACCGGTCTCGGCGCCCCGCGGGGGGATCAGCGACCGCGCCCGGGCCGAACGCAAGCTCGGCTGGATGCTCGCGGGACCGGCGTTCGTGGTGATGATGGCGGTCACCGCCTACCCGATCCTGCAGGCGGTGTACTACTCGCTGTTCAACTACCGGCTCACCGACCCGGAGAACAAATCGTTCGTCGGGCTGGGGAACTACTGGGTGATCCTCACCGACTCGCTGTGGTGGCAGGCGGTCCTGGTGACCGTGTTCATCACGGTCGTCACGGTCGTGGTCGAGCTCGTCCTCGGCTTCGCCCTGGCCCTGGTGATGTCCAAGGCATTGCAGGCCCTCCGGCCGATCCTCCGGGCGGCCATCCTCATCCCCTACGCCGTGATCACCGTCGTGTCGGCGTTCTCGTGGCAGTTCGCGTTCAGCATCACGACCGGCTTCGTGAACAACTGGTTCGCCTGGTTGCCCGGGATCGGTGCGGACACCGACTGGTTCGGCGGCAAGTGGACCTCGCTGCTGGTGATCTGCCTGTCCGAGATCTGGAAGACGACGCCCTTCATCTCGCTGCTGCTGCTCGCCGGCCTCGCCCAGGTGCCCGACGTGCTGCAGGAAGCGGCCCAGGTCGACGGCGCGACGTGGTGGCAGCGCCTGTTCCGCGTCACCATCCCGAACATGAAGGCGGCCATCATGGTCGCGCTGCTGTTCCGGAGCCTCGATGCGTTCCGCATCTTCGACAGCATCTTCGTGATGACCGCGGGGGCGAACGGCACCGAGTCGGTGTCGTTCCTCGCCTACCGGCAGACCATCTCCCGCGTGGAGATCGGCATGGGGTCCGCGGTCTCGGTGCTCCTGTTCCTCTGCGTGGTCCTCATCGCCTTCGGCTTCATCAAGGGCTTCAAGATCGACCTGGCGCAGGCGAGAGGGGAAGGCTGATGTCCCGGCGGGAGAAGACCTGGTGGTGGATCGCCGGGGTGGTGATCCTCCTGTACTGCCTGTTCCCGATCGCCTGGATCGTCTCGCTGTCGTTCAAGGCGCCGGCGGACATCGCGAACCAGCAATTCCTGCCGACCACGCCGACGGGGGAGAACTACTCCGCCATCCTGACCGGCTCCGCGAGTGACCTGTTCATGCCGGCGCTGCGCAACTCGTTCGGCATCTGCCTCATCGCCACGTTCATCTCGTGCATCCTGTCGATGTTCGCCGCCTACGCCATCGCCCGGTTGGACTTCCCCGGCAAGAAGCTCATCCTGTCCGCGGCGCTGGGCGTGGCGATATTCCCGGTGATCTCGATCGTCACGCCGCTGTTCAACCTCTGGCGGCAGATCGGGCTCTACGACACCTGGCTCGGGTTGATCATCCCGTACCTGTCGCTGACCCTGCCGCTGTCCATCTGGACGATGTCGGCGTTCTTCCGGGAGATCCCCTGGGAGATGGAGCAGGCCGCCCAGGTCGACGGCGCCACCACCTGGCAGGCGTTCCGCAAGGTGATCGTCCCGCTCGCCACCCCGGGTGTCTTCACCACGGCGATCATCGCCTTCTTCATCGCCTGGAACGACTTCGCCTACGGGATCTCGCTGACGTCGACCAGCGCGGCCCGGCCAGTGCCGGCAGCGCTTGGCCTGTTCTCCGGGGCCTCGCAGTTCGAGGACCCCACCGGGGCGATCGCCGCCGCGGCGGTGATCGTCACCATCCCGGTGGTCGTCCTGGTCCTGCTCTTCCAGCGGCGCATCGTCGCCGGCCTGACCAACGGCGCCGTCAAGGGCTGACAGGGCCCGACGCGACCCGCACGTATCTGAAGCGAGGAGAGGACCTCCGATGGCTGCCATCGAGATGAAGCACATCGTCAAGCAGTACGGCGACGGGTTCCCGGCGGTGAACGACGTCAGCCTGGACATCGCCGACGGGGAGTTCATGATCCTCGTCGGGCCGTCGGGGTGCGGCAAGTCGACCTTGCTGCGAATGATCGTCGGGCTGGAGGACATCACCAGCGGTGACATGGTCATCGGCGGCAAGCGGGTCAACGACAAGGCGCCGCGCGAACGCAACCTGTCGATGGTCTTCCAGAACTACGCGCTCTACCCGCATCTGAGCGTGTTCGAGAACATCGCCTTCCCGCTGCGCCTGGCGAAGACGCCGGACGCCGAGGTCGACCGGCTGGTTCGGGAGGCGGCCGACGTCCTCGAGCTGCACGAGCACCTGGATCGCAAGCCGGCCAACCTCTCCGGCGGCCAGCGGCAGCGCGTGGCCATGGGCCGGGCGATCGTGCGCCAGGCCGAGGCGTTCCTCTTCGACGAGCCGCTGTCGAACCTCGACGCCAAGCTGCGCGGCCAGATGCGCACGGAGATCTCCCGGCTGCAGCGCCGGCTGGGGATCACCACCGTCTACGTCACCCACGACCAGATGGAGGCGATGACGCTCGGCGACCGGGTCTGTGTGCTCCGAAAGGGCAAGATCCAGCAGGTCGCGTCGCCGCGGGAGCTGTACGAGCAGCCGGTCAACCTGTTCGTGGCGGGGTTCATCGGGTCGCCACCGATGAACTTCCTTCCTGCCACGCCGCAGAACGGCGGCCTCTCCACGCCGTTCGGGACGATCAAGCTCGACGAGCGTCGGGCGGCCGCGGTCACCGGCCGCGACCTCCTGCTCGTCGGCATCCGGCCCGAGTACTTCGAGGACGCCTCACTGGTCGACGAGGCCAAGCTCCCGCTCGGATCGCTCTTCCGGGCCCGGGTGGACGTCACCGAGTGGCTGGGCGACTCCCAGTTCGCCTACATCCCGTACGAGGCACCCGACGCCATCCGCAACCAGCTGCGCGACCTGTCCCGGGAACTCGACGCCGAGGAACTGCGCACCCAGGCGATCGTGTCCATCGACTCGACCAGCCGCATCCGGGAGGGCCGGGACGCAGAATTCTGGCTCGACAGCCGCAAGGTGCACGTCTTCGACCCCACCACGGGCGAGAACCTCACCCGGGACGCCGAGGCCGGTGCCGCGCTGACCAGGATGGCCGCGGAGGACCGGGTCGAGCAGATGGAGGACGCCAAGTCCGGGTCGGGCGGCACGACGAGCGTGGGGGCAGCCTGAGCCCTCCCGGCACGTCACCCGTGGCGTCCCCGGACGACTCCGCGGGGATGCCACGGGCTGCCGCGCGCCCACAGACCGAGCCGGTGAGCGGCGGGTCCAGCGACTCCGGCGGCCCGCCCTGGTGGCGTGCGGCGGTGGTCTACGAGGTCTACCTGCGCAGTTTCGCCGACTCCAACGGCGACGGGATCGGGGACATCGGCGGCCTTCGTGCCCGGCTGCCCTACCTCCGCGACCTGGGCGTCGACGCGCTGTGGATCACTCCGTGGTACCCGTCCCCGATGGCGGACGGCGGATACGACGTTCGCGACTACTGCGACATCGACCCGTGCTTCGGGACGCTGGCCGACGCAGACGCGCTGATCGCGGAGGCCCACGAGCTGGGCCTGCGGCTGATCATCGACCTGGTGCCCAACCACACGTCCGAGCAGCACCCGTGGTTCACCGCGGCGCTGGCCGCCGGACCGGGAGCGCCGGAGCGCGACCGCTACTTCTTCAGGGACGGCCGTGCCGGCGGTGCCGAACCGCCCAACGACTGGATCAGCGCGTTCGGCGGGTCGGCGTGGAGCCGCTGTTCCGGCCCCGACGGTGAGCCGGAGCAGTGGTACCTGCACACGTTCGCACCTCAGCAGCCCGACCTGGACTGGGCCGATCCGGGCGTCCAGGCCGACTTCGATGCCATCCTGCGGTTCTGGCTGGACCGGGGGGTCGACGGGCTGCGCGTGGACGCCGCGCCGGCGATGGCGAAGACGCCGGGCCTCCCTGACGCCGGGCACGCGCCGGGCGCGCTGTTCGAATCCACTTCCTGGGTGGACAACCCGCACTGGGACGTCGAGGCGGTGCACGACGTCCTACGCCGCTGGCGCGCGATCGGGGACGAGTACGACGGCGAGCGGATCTTCGTGACCGAGGCGGTGGTGAACGGACCGGAGCGGCTGAGCCGCTACGTCCGCCCGGACGAGATGCACACGACGTTCAACTTCGACTACCTGCGGTCGGCGTGGGACGCCGGTTCACTCCGGACGGTCATCGACGCGACCCTCACCGCGCTGGCCCCCGTCGGGGCGCCGGCCACCTGGGTGCTGTCCAGCCACGACGAGACCCGGCACGTGACGCGCTTCGGGCGCGCCGACACGGCCGCGGCGACCATGGGCTTCGATGTCGCTGCCGGGTCCGCCGACCTGGCGCTCGGGCTGCGCCGGGCCCGGGCGGCGACGCTCCTCACGCTGGCGCTGCCGGGTGGCGCCTATCTGTACCAGGGGGAGGAGCTCGGGCTTCCCGAGGTCGAGGACCTGCCCGAGGACGCCCTGCAGGACCCCACCTGGGAGCGGTCGGGGCATGCCGCCCGCGGCCGGGACGGGTGCCGCGTCCCGCTGCCGTGGTCCGGGCAGAAACCCCCGTTCGGGTTCACCGCTGAGGGAGTCCGGCCGTGGCTGCCCCAGCCCGGCGACTGGGCCGGGCTCACGGTCGAGGTGCAGCAGCGCGATCCCGATTCGGCCCTGTCGCTGTACCGCAGCGCGCTCCGGCTCCGACGGTCACTGGCCGCGCTGCACGAGGCCCCGCTGACCTGGCTGAGGTCGGAGCCGGAGGTGCTGGCCTTCGCGCGCGGCCGCTCCTTCACCTGCGTGGCCAACCTGGGCGCCCGACCGGTGGCCCTGCCGGTCGCCGGTCGGGTGGTGCTGACCAGCGGTCCGTGTCCCGGGCATCTGCCTCCCGACACGGCGGCCTGGGTGGTGGCCGGGGACCCGCCCGACGACCTGCCCCATGGCGTCCCGGCTCCGGTGCAGCGGACGGCGGGCTCCCTCGGTGGCTGAGGACGGTGCCCGCCTGGGACGATGCTGGTGACAGCTTTCCCGTGCGCGCCCCACCGCCGCCCCGGCGGCGGGGCGCGCCGGACCAGGAGGAACCATGCCCAACCCGTTCGTGAAGCTGTGGAAGTACCTGACGGCATCGGCGAACCAGCAGATCGACCAGCGGGCCGACCCCAAGGTGCAGATCCAGCAGGCGATCGAGACCGAGCAGCACCGGCATCAGGCGCTGGCCAACCAGGCCGCGGCCGTGCTGGGCAACCAGCGTCAGCTGGAGATGCGGCTCAACCGGCAGCTCGGCGAGGTGGAGCAGCTGCAGGCCTCGGCCCGCCAGGCGCTCGTGCTGGCCGACCAGACCCGCGCCACCGACCCGGCCAAGGCGGCCGAGTACGACAACGCGGCGCAGGCGTTCGCGACCCAGCTGGTGGCCGCCGAGCAGTCGATGGAGGACCTCAAGCGCAGTCACGACGAGGCGCTGCAGGCCGCCGAGCAGGCCAAGGGCGCCGTGGAGCAGAGCCGGATGCGGCTGCAGACCACGCTGGCGGAGCGCACCAAGCTGCTCTCCCAGCTGGAGCAGGCCAAGATGCAGGAGCAGGTGTCGGCCTCGCTGCGCTCGGTCAACGAGCTGTCCGCGCCGGGCAACACGCCCAGCCTCACCGACGTCCGGGACAAGATCGAGGCCCGGTACGCCAACGCGCTGGGGCAGGCCGAGCTGGCGCAGACCTCGGTGGAGGGCCGGATGCTCGAGGTGCAGAAGGCCACCCTGGACGTGGCCGGTGCCTCGCGGCTGGCGCAGATCCGCGCCGGCATGTCCGGCGGCGCCGGCGGCCCCGGCGGTCCCGCGGCCGTCGAGGGCAGCTCGGCCGCCGGGGCGATCGGCCCCGGCACACCGGGGATCCAGCAGCCGGGCACCCAGTCGGTCGAGCACCCGGAGCAGGCCGGCGCCTGACCGGCTGCCTCTTCCGCTGCGATGGCTCAGTAGCGGGAGGCTCAGTAGCGGGGTGGCTCAGTAGCGGCCGGCCAGGGACGGCGGCCGGCCGGGTTCCCCGGTGCGGGCCGCCGGGTCGATCGGGGACCGTGCGGTCTGGCAGCTCGGGCACCACCAGGTGACGCGTTCCTGCAGGTCCGGCCCCTGGTCACCGAGCAGGACAGGAGTGCCGCAGCGGCGGCAGGGCCGGCCCTTGCGGCCGGCGACCCAGTGGTCCTCGCCGCGGCGGGTGCTGCCGGTGGTGCTCTGCTCGGGGTGGTCGCGGTTGGCCAGCATCAACGTGCGGGCCCGCTGCACCAGCCCGGCGAGGTCGGGCACGTCGGCCACCCGGGCCCACGGGTGCACGCCGGTCAGGAACAGCGACTCCACCTTGTAGAGGTTGCCGATCCCGGCGAGGTTGCGCTGGTCCAGCAGCGCGACCCCGATCTGCTCCTCGGGATGTGCGCGCAGCCGGCGCAGCGCCTCCTCGAGATCCCAGTCCGGGCCGAGCACGTCCGGGCCCA
Organism: Modestobacter sp.; assembly: GCA_025933855.1. Taxonomy (GTDB): domain Bacteria; phylum Actinomycetota; class Actinomycetes; order Mycobacteriales; family Geodermatophilaceae; genus Modestobacter. Next base: position 14,117 of record JAICZD010000020.1, read on the forward strand.
GGTGGCCGACGACCTCCGCCTCGTCGGTGGTGCGGACCAGGCGCATGTCGTGCAGCCGGTAGCCGACGCAGTCCCACTGGTCGGTGGTCAGGACGGCGCGGATGTCGTGCCCCGGACCGCCCCGCCAGGGCGTGCCCCGGCGGTAGATGTGCCAGCTGCCGTCCATCCGGTAGTGCGTGTGCAACGTCCGGCCGTCGGCGAGGCGGGTGAGCATGTGCTTGCCCCGGGGAACGACCTCCGTCACCGTGGCGCCGGTCAGGTCATTCGTGGCCAGCTGCGGAACGCGCAACTCACCGCGGCGCAGCGTCGCTCCGGCCAGCGCCGTGTTCATCCGCCGGGCGGCCAGCCAGACGGTGTCTCCTTCGGGCACGCCGGCCATGATCCCCGCGGCGCCGGGCGGCCGCTCGCCGGCCCGCCTCTCCGGGCGAGAGCGCCGATGCCGCCCCCGGTGGGTCCCGGAAACGGGCGAGAGCGTCGATGTCGCCCGCGGTGGGCCCCGGCAGCCGTGGCAGGACGCCGCGCCGAGGGAACTCAGCGGCGCAGCCGCAGTCCGCGGGGCGTGGCGGCGAAGCCGGCGGCCTGCAGCGCCTGGGACAGGGGTCCGGGTTCGTGCACCGAGGCCCCGTCGGCCTTCTGCACCACCATCCGCCCCAGGGCGCCGGAGGCCACCGCGCCGGACAGCGCGGTCGCCGCCTCCTTGAGCGCCGTCTCGTCCTCCGTCCAGGACAGCAAGGTCTTGCCGCCCCGCTCCACGTACAGCACCAGCTCCCCGTCGACCAGCACCACGAGCGCACCGGCCTTGCGCCCGGCGCGGTGCCCGGCTCCCCGCCTGCTGCCGGTGCCCTCCCCGACGTCCACCGCGGCAGCGGCCGCGTCCTCGGGCTCGCCGGCGACCACCGGACGACGCTCCGGCCAGGGCAGCGCCGCACCGTAGACGTTGGCCGGATCGGTGGCCGCCAGCACGACGGCGCCGGCCGGCACCCGGTCGGGGCTGGCGAAACTGCGCAGCCGGTCGATCGAGCCCGGGGTGCCGAACTGGGCGGCGCCGAGGGACTCCACGAAGTACCCGCGACGGGCCCGGCCGTTCTCCTCGAACGCCCGGAGCACCGGATAGACCGCGGAGAACCCACCGGCCACCTGCTCGGCCATCACCGCGCCCCGGGTCAGCACCCCGTGCCGCTCCAGCAGCGACTCCGCCCGGGCCGTCGTCCGCTTGGTGGGGTTGGTCTCCAGCTCCGGCAGCCGCGACCACCGGCCGGCCACCGTGGGCGGCCCGGTGCGGCTGGGCAGCGACGGACGGCCCAGCCGGGTGCGGCCGTAGCGGGAGCGGTCGAGTCGGGCCCGGGGTGCCGCGGGCTGCCTCTTGTGGGTGCCGCCGCCGGACAGCCGGGCCCGCAGCGGGGCCAGCGTGTCGTTGGTCAGGGCGCCGGACCACACCAGGTCCCACACCACGTCGGTGAGGGCCTGGTCGTCGGTCGACCCGACCCGGTCGGCCAGCGACCGGAAGAACAGCGCCTGCCCGCCGGCGAGCTCCTCGAGCAGTTGCGCGGCCACGCTCCCGTGCTCGCCGCCGTCCGCCTCGACCGCGCCGCCGGGCGGCTCGGGCAGCAGCGAGGGCGCCAGGTCGGCGGGGACCAGCGTGAGCCAGCCGTCGCCGCCGGACAGGCTCCCGGCGCCGGCCCACAACACCTCCCCGGCGCTGGTCAGCTCGTCGAGCATCGCGGGGGAGTAGCCGGGAACCCGGGAGGGGAGCACGAGGGACTCCAGCGCCGAGGCCGGCACCAGCGCCCCGGCCAGCTGCTCCACGACGGCCAGCACGCCGTCCACCCCGCGCAGCCGGCTCCCCACCGCCTGCCAGGACGGCGTGAACCGGGCCAGCGTGCCGACCGGCACCGGCTCCACCTCCTGGCGCAGCTTGGCCAGGCTGCGCCGGCGGATGGACCGCAGCACCTCCGCGTCGCACCACTCCTGGCCGACCCCGCCCGGGCGGAACTCGCCGGTCACCAGCCGTCCGGTGCCGACCAGCCGGTGCAGGGTGGCGGTGACGACGGCCACTCCCAGGCCCAGCCGGGTGGCGACCTCGCCGGGGACGAACGGGCCGTGGGTGCGGGCGAAGCGGCCCACCAGGTCGCCGAGCGGGTCGGCCACCGGTTCGGTGAACACCTCCGGCACCCCGACGGGCAGCGCGGTGCCCAGCGCGTCGCGCAGCCGGCCGGCGTCCTCGATGGCCACGTACCGCAGCTCCCCGGCGATCCGGACCCGCAGCGCGCGGCGCGCGGCCACCAGCTCCTCCAGCCAGCCGGCCGGCACCCCCCGGACCGCCGCCTCGGCGACCGCCAGGTCACCGACCATCCGCAGCAGGTCCGCAGCCGCGTCGGCGTCCCGGGGATGGCGTTGCGCCGGCAGCCGCTGCAGCTCGGCCTCGACCTCGGCCAGGGCTTCGGAGTCCAGCAGCTCGCGCAGCTCCGAGCGGCCCAGCAGCTCCGCCAGCAGCCCGGTGTCCAGCGCCAGCGCCTGGGCCCGCCGCTCGGCGAGCGGGGCGTCGCCCTCGTAGATGAACTGCCCCACGTAGCCGAACAGCAGCGACTGGGCGAACGGCGAGGCGCTCTGCGTCTGGACGTCGACCAGCCGCACCCGACGGGCTCGGACGTCGCGCATCAGCTCGACCAGCCCCGGCACGTCGTAGACGTCCTGCAGCACCTCCCGGACCGCCTCCAGGGTGATCGGGAACGCGGAGAACTCGCTGGCCACCGCCAGCAGCTGCGCGGCCCGCTGGCGCTGCTGCCACAGCGGGGTGCGGCGCCGCGGGTCGCGGCGCGGCAACAGCAGCGCACGGGCGGCGCACTCCCGGAACCGGCTGGCGAACAGCGCCGAGTTGCCGACCTCGGCCGTCACCTCGCGCTCGACGTCATCGGGGTCGAGCAGGGCGAGGTCGGCGTCCGGTGCCTCACCGGTGGTGTCGGGCAGCCGCAGCACGATGCCGTCGTCGGAGTGCATGGAGGCCACATCCGTGCCGTAGCGCTCCCGCAGCCGGGCCGCGAGCACCAGCGCCCACGGGGCGTTCACCTGCGCCCCGAAGGGGGAGTGCACGACCAGCCGCCAGTCGCCCAGCTCGTCGCGGAAGCGCTCGACCAGCAGCGTCCGGTCGTCGGGCAGGTGCCCCGTCGCCTGCTTCTGCTCGGCCAGGTAGGCCAGCAGGTTGGCCGCCCCCCACGCGTCCAGCCCGGCCGCCCGCGCCCGCTCCGCCCCGGCCTCCGGGGTCGCCGAGCCCACCTCGCGGAGGAACGCGCCCAGCGCCCGGCCCAGCTCCAGCGGCCGGCCCAGGGTGTCGCCGTGCCAGAACGGCATCTTCCCGGGCTGCCCCGGAGCCGGGCTGACCAGCACCCGGTCGTGGGTGATCTCCTCGATCCGCCAGGACGACGAGCCGAGCAGGAACACGTCGCCGGTGCGCGACTCGTAGACCATCTCCTCGTCGAGCTCGCCGACCCGCCGCCCACCGGTGCCCTCCGAGCCCACGATGAACACGCCGAACAGCCCGCGGTCGGGGATGGTGCCGCCGCTGGTGACGGCCAGCCGCTGGGCGCCGGAGCGGGCGGTGAGGGTGTCGGTGACCCGGTCCCAGGTCAGCCGCGGCCGCAGCTCGGCGAAGGCGTCGGAGGGGTAGCGGCCGGCCAGCATGTCCAGCACCGCGTGCAGCGCGGAGTCCGGCAGCGAGGCGAAAGCCGCGGACCGGCGCAGCAGCGCGCACACGTCCTCGACCGTGCGCGGGCGCTCGGCGACCATGGCCACGACCTGCTGGGCGAGCACGTCGAGCGGGTTGCGGAGGTAGCGGGTGGACTCGATCGCCCCGGCCCGCATCCGCTCGGCGACGACGGCGCTCTGCACCAGGTCGCCGCGGAACTTCGGGAAGATGACGCCCTCGCTGACCGCGCCGACCTGGTGCCCGGCCCGGCCCACCCGCTGCAGCCCGGCGGCCACGTTCGGCGGGGACTCGACCTGCACGACCAGGTCGACCGCGCCCATGTCGATGCCCAGCTCGAGGCTGGAGGTGGCGACCACCGCCGGCAGCCGCCCTGATTTCAGCGCCTCCTCCACGACCGCCCGCTGCTCCCGGGAGACCGAGCCGTGGTGCGCCGAGGCCACCGGGGAGAAGTCGACCGGCAGCCCACCGCCGGCGCCGGCCTGCGCCATGAGCTGCGCCGGGCTGGTGCCCGGGGGAAGGGGATCGCCGGTGGCGCGCTCGTAGGCCAGCTCGTTGAGCCGGCTGGTCAGCCGCTCGGCCAGCCGCCGGGAGTTCGCGAAGACGATCGTGCTGCGGTGGGACTCGATGAGGTCGAGCACCCGCTCCTCGACCGCCGGCCAGATCGACGTCCGGGGCTGGTTGCCGGCCGCGGAGCCCTCCAGCTCCCCGGTCGGCTGGCCGAGAGAGCTCATGTCCTCGACCGGGACGACGACCGAGAGGTCCCACTCCTTCCGGGACGGGGGGGCGACGACCTCCACCGGGCGCCCACCGGCCAGGAAGGTCGACACCTCCTCGATCGGCCGGACGGTGGCCGACAGGCCGATCCGCTGCGCGGGGCGCTCCAGCAGCTCGTCCAGCCGGTCCAGCGACACCGCCAGGTGCGCGCCGCGCTTGCTGCCGCAGACCGCGTGCACCTCGTCCAGGATCACCGTCTGCACCCCACGCAGGGCCTCCCGGGCCTGGCTGGTGAGCAGCAGGAACAGCGATTCCGGAGTGGTGATCAGGATGTCGGGCGGCCGGCGGGCGAAGGTGCGCCGCTCATCGGCGGGGGTGTCACCGGACCGCACGCCCACGGTGATCTCCGGCCGCGGCAGCCCCAGCCGGGCCGCGGCCTGGCCGATGCCGGCCAGCGGGGCCCGCAGGTTGCGCTCGACGTCGACGGCCAGCGCCTTGAGCGGTGAGACGTAGAGGACCCGGCAGCGTGCCAGCGGATCGTCCGGCGGTGGCGTGGCGGCCAGCCGGTCGAGTGACCAGAGGAAGGCGGCCAGCGTCTTGCCCGACCCGGTCGGCGCCACGACGAGGGAGTGCCCACCGTGGCTGATCGCCGACCAGGCGCCCTCCTGCGCGGCGGTGGGCGCGGCGAAGGCACCGGTGAACCACGCCCGGGTGGGGGCGGAGAACCGGGTCAGCGCCGAGTCGGGGGCGGGCACGCCGTCCAGTGTCCACGCGGGTACGACAGTTCGCGCTCGTCGCCGGACCCCACCCATCGCAGGCGTCGACATGTCGACATGTCGCCCGTCTGAAATGACAATGGTGTGGTTCGAGGTCGTCGTCCCGTTGGGGGAGCGATGAAGCGAGCCCGCGTGGAGTCCTCCCACATCGCCACGGTCGGCTACGACGAGGAGCAGCAGATCCTGGAGATCGTGTTCCGCGACGGCCGGGTCTACCACTACCTGGAGGTGCCGCCGGAGCGGGTGCTGTCGCTGCTCCGGGCGGAGAGCAAGGGCCGGTTCCTGAACAGCGACATCAAGCCGAACTTCGCGTACCGGGCTGTCGGCCGCCGCTGGGGCTGAGCCACACTGCCGGGCATGCGCCGCTCGCTCTACGAGGCCGACCACGACGACTTCCGGAACAGCGTCCGGGTCTTCCTGGAGAAGAACGTCGTCCCGTTCCACCCGGACTGGGAGAAGGCCGGGATCGTTCCGCGGGAGGTCTGGCGGGCCGCCGGAGCGCAGGGCCTCCTGGGCATGGACATGGCTGAGCGGTACGGCGGCGGCGGGGTGCGCGACTTCCGGTACAACGCCGTCCTCGGCGAGGAGCTGACTCGGATCGGCGCGTCCGGCGTCGGCTTCGCGCTGCACAACGACGTGGTGGGCCCCTACCTGCGCGACCTGGCCACCGACGAGCAGGCGCAGCGCTGGCTGCCCCGGTTCTGCACCGGCGAGCTGATCACCGCCATCGCGATGACCGAGCCGGGCACCGGCAGCGACCTGCAGGGCATCACCACCACCGCCCGCCGGGACGGCGCCGACTGGGTGCTGGACGGCGCCAAGACGTTCATCACCAACGGCATCAACGCCGATCTGGTGATCGTCGTCGCCCGCACCAACCCCGAGGTGCCGGCGTCGCGGGGCACCAGCCTGCTGGTCGTCGAGCGCGGCATGCCCGGCTTCAGCCGCGGCCGCAACCTGGCCAAGGTCGGCCTCAAGGCCCAGGACACCGCGGAGCTGTTCTTCGCCGACGTCCGGGTTCCGGCGGCCAACCTGCTCGGCACCCAGGACGGCGGCTTCGGGCACCTGATGACCAACCTGCCGCAGGAACGGCTGTCCATCGCGGTGGGCGCCGTGGCGTCGGCGGAGACGGTGCTCGCCCAGACCGTGGAGTACGTGACCTCCCGGACGGCGTTCGGCCGCACCATCGGCAGCTTCCAGAACACCCGCTTCGTGCTGGCCGAGCTGCAGACCGAGGTCACCATCGCGCGCACGTTCGTCGACGAGTGCCTGCGCCAGCTCGGCAGCGGCACCCTCACCGCGACCGACGCCGCGATGGCCAAGCTCTGGACGACGGAGCTGCAGAACAAGGTCGCCGACCGCTGCCTGCAACTGCACGGCGGGTACGGCTACATGGACGAGTACCCGGTGTCCAAGGCCTGGCGGGACGCCCGGGTGCAGTCCATCTACGGCGGCACCAACGAGATCATGCGGGAGATCGTCGGCCGTTCGATGGGCCTGTAGCTCAGCAGCGGAGCTGCCCGAAGCGCTCCTTGAGGGTCAGCACGCGCAACGCCGACTCGGTGACCCGGGCGGCGAACGCGGGGTCCGAGCCCGCCCGGTCGGCCAGCGCCTGGGCCATCGGCGCGGCGTCCCCGGTGTCGACCGTCAGCACGACGTCCACCCCGGCGGCGACAGCGCCGGTCGCGCGTTCCCCGACCGGCACGCCGCTCACCGCGACCGCCTGGCCGAGGTCGTCGGTCACCACGACGCCACTGAAGCCGAGCTGCCGTCGCAGCAGGTCGACCAGTGCGGGGGAGAAGAGGGCGGGCGGGTCGGCGTCCAGCTGGGGGTAGGTGGCGGAGCTGACCATCACTGCCGCGGTACCGGCGGCGACCGCGGCCGCGAACGGCTGCAGGTCGGGGTCGGTGGTGGTGGTCTGC
>JAICZD010000286.1 GCA_025933855.1 Modestobacter sp.
GCGGCTCGACCAGGTGCGCCCACAGCAGCGCGGCGTCGTCGTCGCGGAGGTAGGGCAGCTGCCCGGTCAGGCACTCGTAGAGCATGCAGCCCAGCGCGTAGATGTCGGTGGCCGGTCCGACCGGCTTGCCCTGGATCTGCTCGGGGGAGACGTAGTCAGCGGTGCCGAGGAAGTGCCCGGTGCCGGTGAGCCCGCCGGACATCTCGGTGGTGCGCTTGGTGACGCCGAAGTCGGTGAGGTAGACGTGGTGGTTGTGCGCGTGCTGCGTGTGCTCTCGGGTGGCGACGAGGATGTTGGCCGGTTTGACGTCGCGGTGCACCAGCCCGGCCCGGTGGGCGGCGTCCAGCGCGTCCCCGATCTGACCGAACAGCCGCAGCGTCCATTCCACCGGCAGTGGGCCGCCGTGGGTGACCAGGCCCTTCAGGTCGCTGCCCTGCACGTACCGCATCGCGATGAACAGCTGCCCGGCGGCCTCGCCGGCCTCGTAGATCGGGATGATGTTCGGGTGGTCCAGCGACGCGGCCAGGCGGGACTCCTGGATGAAGCGCTGCCGGAACTGCTCGCTGTCGGCCAGCTGGGGTGAGAGGAGCTTCAAGGCGACCTTGCGGCCCAGCCGCAGGTCCTCCGCGCGGTAGACCACGGCCATGCCGCCGCGGCCGATGAGGGATTCGATCCGGTAGCCGGCGATCTCGCTGCCCGGTTCGTGGCTGATCATCGTCGTCGCCCCCCGGCTGTGCCGGAACCACGGTAATTGGCGGCGACTGCCTGGCACAAGGTGCAGAACGCCGGCCGGTTCGTCGCGGCCAGGCTTGCCCGCAGGCCCGGACGGCGTGTCGAACGGGTGCAGTGACGTGGCGGCTGCGGCGCCCTCGGTAGGCTCGGCGCACGTGACCCGCCCCGACGGCCGTTCGGCCGACCAGCTCCGTCCGGTGACCATCACCCGCAACTGGCTCGACCACGCCGAGGGCTCGGTGCTCGTCGAGTTCGGCCGCACCCGGGTGCTCTGCGCGGCCAGCGTCACGGTGGGCGTGCCGCGCTGGCGGCGCGGCTCGGGCCTGGGCTGGGTCACCGCCGAGTACTCGATGCTGCCGCGGGCCACGCACACCCGCAGTGACCGGGAGTCGGTCAAGGGCCGGATCGGCGGGCGCACGCACGAGATCAGCCGGCTGATCGGCCGCTCGCTGCGCGCCTCGATCGACCTGGCGGCGCTGGGCGAGAACAGCATCGCGCTGGACTGCGACGTCCTGCAGGCCGACGGCGGGACCCGGACGGCGGCCATCACCGGCGCCTACGTCGCGCTCGCGGACGCCGTGTCCTGGCTGGGCGAGCGCGGCAAGCTCGCCACCGGCGCACCGCTGGCGCAGTCGGTGTCGGCGGTGAGCGTCGGCGTGATCGACGGCGAACCGCGACTGGACCTCGCCTACGAGGAGGACGTCAGGGCCGGCACCGACATGAACGTGGTCTGCACCGGTGACGGCGGCTTCGTCGAGGTGCAGGGCACCGCGGAGGGCGCGGTGTTCGACCGGGCGACCCTGGACCAGCTGCTCGACCTGGCCGTGGCCGGCTGCGCCGAGCTGACCCTGCTGCAGCAGATCGCGCTGGAGCAGGGCGCGCCGGCGGCCTCCGGTTCCGCGTCGGAGCAGCGGTGAGCCGCCGGCTGCTGCTGGCCACCCGGAACGCCGGCAAGCTCGCCGAGCTGCAGCGGCTGCTGGCCAGCGCCGTCCCCGGGGTCGAGGTGATCGGGCTGCGCGACGTGCCGGACTACCCGGAGGCCCCGGAGACGGGCGCGACGTTCGAGGACAACGCCCTGCTGAAGGCCCGCGAGGCGGTCCGGTACACCGGGCTGCCGGCCGTCGCCGACGACTCGGGGATCACCGTGGAGGCGCTGAACGGCATGCCCGGCGTGCTGTCGGCGCGCTGGTCGGGCCGGCACGGGGACGACACGGCCAACACGGCGCTGCTGCTGGGCCAGCTCGCCGACGTGCCCGACGAGCGGCGGGGAGCGGCGTTCGTCTGCGCGGCCGCGCTGGTCACCCCCGCCGGCGCCGAGCGGGTGCTGCAGCGGCAGTGGCGGGGCACCGTCGTCCGCGAGCCGCGCGGCAGCAACGGCTTCGGCTACGACCCGGTGTTCCGGCCGGAGGGGCTGGACCGGACCGCCGCCGAGCTCGAGCCGGCGGAGAAGGACGAGCGCAGCCACCGCGGGCAGGCCTTCGCCGCGCTGGTGCCGGTACTGGCCGAGGTGCTGGGGGCCGGCGCGGGCTGACCGGCCCGGCGGCCAGCCGGCCGGGCTCGTCCGCGTCACCGCGGGACAAAAACCGCGTCACCGACCGTGGACACCGTCCGGCGGAGGGCGACAGACTGGCCCCCCCGCAGACGGGCGGGTACCAGTCCCCAACCCGTTGGGATGCGCACATGTCGCGACGTCTCCTTCGAGCCGGCCACGGCGGACCGACCCGGCTGCTCCACCTCGTGGGGGCCGCACCCGGGTCTCCACCAGCGGAAGTGCGCCCGGTGCGGCGGAGCCACGCGGTGGGCAGAGGCGGTCGCCCATGACCAGCCAGCAACCAGGCACCGAGATCGCCGGCTACCGGATCGAGTCGCTCATCGGCCGCGGCGGGATGGCGGTCGTGTACCGCGCGGAGGACCTGCGGCTGGGCCGCAAGGTCGCGTTGAAGCTGCTCTCGCCGCAGCTGGCCGACAGCGAGGAGTTCCGGCAGCGCTTCATCCGGGAGTCACGGCTGGCCGCGTCGCTGGACCACCCGAACATCATCCCGATCTACGAGGCCGGCGAGGCCGACGGGCAGCTGTTCATCGCGATGCGGTACGTGCAGGGCAGCGACCTGAAGGGCCTGGTCACCCAGGGCGGCCCGCTGCCGGTGGACCGGACGCTGCGGCTGCTCGGCCAGATCGGGGACGCGCTGGACACCGCCCACCGGGCCGGGCTGGTGCACCGGGACGTCAAGCCGGCCAACGTGCTGGTCGCCGCCGCCCCCGAGCAGCCGCGTTCCGGCGCCGGCGGCCACGTGTACCTGACCGACTTCGGGCTCACCAAGCGCACCGCCGAGATGTCCGGCGGGCTGACCGGCACCGGGCACTTTCTCGGCACCGTGGACTACGTCTCCCC
>JAICZD010000009.1 GCA_025933855.1 Modestobacter sp.
GCGAGGTTCTGCACCATCTCGGGGGTGTGCCGGTGCACGCCGCCGACGCCGTAGGCGCTCGCGTTGCCCATCACCTCGCTGCCGAGCAGGTGCGTCTTGGCGGACTTGCCGGCGCCGGAGGTGCCGCTCGCGGCGACGACCACGACGTCCGGGGTGACCAGCCCGGCGGCCAGGGCCGGGGCCAGCGCCAGGGTGACCGAGGTCGGGTAGCAGCCGGGGACGGCGATCCGCCGGGCGCCACGCAGCTGCTCCCGCAACCCGGCGAGCTCCGGCAGGCCGTAGGGCCAGTGCCCGGCGTGCTCGCCGCCGTACCACCGGGCCCAGGCGGCCGGGTCGCCCAGCCGGTGGTCGGCGCCGCAGTCGATCACCAGCGTGTCGGCGGGGAGCTGCGCCGCGATGGCGGCGGACTGGCCGTGCGGCAGGGCCAGCACCACGACGTCGTAGCCCGACAGCGACTCCGGGTCGCTGGGCTGTACCTCGAGGTCGGCGTAGGGCAGCAGGTGCGGCTGGGACTCGCCCAGGCGGCGGCCGGCGCTCGCGTTGGCGTGCACCCCGGCCAGCTGCAGCCGCGGGTGCCCGGCCAGCAACCGGCACACCTCCCCGCCGGCGTAGCCGGTGGCGCCGGTGACCCCGACCGTCCACGTGCGCTCATCCATCACGATGCATGATTATGCATGACGACGCATGGTCCCGCAATGGCGGGGGTGAGGCAGCCGCCAGGTGCGACACCCGGTCACGCCCGCCGGGTCCCGTCGCCGTCGATGGGTCCGTACTCGGGGCCGACGGAGCCCGTGGCCGGCCCGGTCCCCGGCAGCGACCGCCCTCCCGGCGTGGGCCCGGTGCCCAACGACGGCTGATCGGCTGCCGGCGGAACCGCGGTCGGCGGGGCGGGAACCGGGTGGTCGAGCGCCCGGCCGCCGGACGCCGGCGTGGGATCCGGCCGGGCCGGCCGGCGCTCCTTCCGGTCGTACCGGCTGCCGATCGTGACCAGCAGCCACACCACCCCGGTGACCAGGAACAGATTGCGCGGAGTGGCGTCGCCGGAGAAGCCGAGCACGAACGGCGCGGCCACCAGCAGGATCGCCAGCACCGCGTCCAGCAGCGCATGGACCGGCGGGCTCAGCTGCTTGACCAGCCCGGTCGGCCCCTGGCTGGTGGCCGCGAGCACCAGGAAGACGATGCCGACCACGATGGCCGCGGCGGTGGCGATCCCGTTGCCGGTGAAGTCCAGGACGAACGGCGCGGCGATGAACGCGATCCCGGCCAGGTACTCGAGCAGGCCCTGCACGGCCTGCGGGATGGGACCCTCGCGGAGCATGCGGGAAGCGTAGGCCGGTCGCCCGCCACCGGCGGGCCGGCAGACCGGCGCGGCCGGCCCTGACCAGCCGGTCCGGCCGGCTCGGCTGGACCCATCCGTGCAGCCGGCCCGGGAGACGGTCAGGCGATGGGGTCGGCGTCCCCGTAGGGCAGCAGCCGCAGCTGCCGGCCGTCGCCCTGCGGCGTCGTCGAGCGCAACACGTCGAGGTCGTCCTGCCCGGCGCGGACCAGCCGCCCGGACCACGCGTCGAGCTCACCGGCGGCCACCGCGGCGACGAGCTCGACCACGCGCTCGGGCGGCGTCCAGTCGGTGAAGCCCCGCCACATCTCCATCGCCCGGGTCATCGGGGTGTCCACCACGCCCGGTGCCACGTCGAAGGCGCGCACCCCGTGCTCGGCGCCGGCCAGCGCGATGCCCTCGGTGATCCGCATCAGCCCGGTCTTGCCGACCGAGTACGCGGTGTAGTCCGCCGCTCCGCGGGTGCCGAAACCGCTGCCGATGTCCACGACCCGGCCGCTCCCGCGGGCCACCATCCCCGGCACGACGGCGTGCGCCAGCAGGTACGGCCCGCGCAGCTGGCTCTCCACGACCTGCCACCACTGCTCCGGGTCGGTCTCCCACAGCGGCACCTCGGCGGCGTCGATGAGCCCGGCGTTGTTCACCAGCAGGTCGATCGGGCCCAGTTCCGCGGTGACCCGCTCCACGGCGGCGACCACGGCGGCCCCGTCGGTGACGTCGGCGGCGACCGCCAGGGTGCGGGCACCGGTCGCCGCGGCCACCTCGCGCATCGCCGCGGCCAGCCGGGCGGCGCCGCGGGCCAGCCCGGCCACCGCTGCCCCCCGCGCGGCCAGGCCCTGCGCGAGGCGCCGGCCGATGCCGGTCGAGGCGCCGGTGACCAGCGCGACGGTGCCGGACAGGGTCTCGCTAGCCACGGAGCACCGCCCCGCTGGCCTGCCCGGCGGCCGCCACGGCCGCCTCGAAGGCCGCGCGGGCCTCCTCTCCGGTCAGCGTCCGGTCCGGCGCGCGGAAGGTGAACGCGTAGGCCAGCGACTTGCGGCCCTCGGGCACCGGTGGCCCGGTGTACACGTCGAACAGCCGCAGCTCCTCCAGCAGCGGCCCGGCCCCGGCGGCCAGCGCCGCGCGCACCCGGGCCTCCGGCTCGCCGGCCGGCACCAGCAGGGCGGCGTCCATGTGCACCGGCGGGAAGGTGGACACGACCGGACCGGTCGGCACCGGCGCCGGCGGCAGCGCGTCGACGTCCAGTTCCATCACGCAGGTGCGGGCGGGCAGCTCCAGCGCCGCGCAGGCCCGCGGGTGCAGTTCCCCGGCGTACCCGACGACCCGGTCACCGACGAGCAGCTCGGCGCACCGGCCGGGGTGCCAGGGCGCCCGCTCCGCGGCGCGCACGGTCAGCTGCACCCCCGCGGTGTCGGCCACGAGGCGGGCGGCCTGGACGGCGTCCGCCCAGCCGGCCGGCCGGCCCGGCCCCCACCAGCCGCGCGGCTCACGGTTGCCGGCCAGGGCCACACCGACGTGCCACGGCTGGTCGGGCACCGCGCTCAGCAGCTCGGCCAGCGTCGCGTCGTCCGGACGGCGGTCGACGTCGGGCACCGGAGCCGGGCCGCGCAACCCTCCCGGGAACACCGCACCGTGCTCGAACACGGCCACGTCGCGCAGCCCGCGGCCCAGGTTGCGGGCGAGGGTCGCCAGCAGCCCGGGAACGAGGGTCGTCCGCATCGCCGGCGCCTCCTCCGACAGCGGGTTGCGCAGCGTGATCAGCGTCCGCCGTTCGTCGTCCTCGGGCAGCCCGAGGGCGTCCAGCACCGCCGTGCCCAGGAACGGGTACGACGGGGCCTCCACGTAGCCGGCGTCGGCCAGCGCGCGGCCGATGCTGCGCCGCCGCCGCTGCCGGTCGGTGAGCCCGGCGCCGGCCGGGGCGGTCGGCAGCACCGAGGGGATCTGGTCGTAGCCGAGGTAGCGGACGACCTCCTCGACCAGGTCGGCCGGCTCGGTCAGGTCACCGCGCCAGGACGGCGGGGTGACCTGCAGCCGGTCGCCGTCCTCGGCCACGGTCGCCCCGATGGCCCGGAGCACCTCGACCACCTGCGCCGGGGGGTACGCCACCCCGGCGATGCGGCCCGGCAGCCCGGCGTCCAGGTCGATGACCGGCCGCGGGCCGCGCTCGTCGGCGTCCACCGGGCGGCCGGCGACCCGGGCGCCGCCGTGCTCGGCCAGCAGCGCCGCGGCGCGGGCCAGCGCCACCACGGGGACGTCGGGGTCGGTGCCCCGCTCGAAGCGCTTGGCCGCCTCGCTGGGCAGCTTGTGCCGGCGCACCGCCCGGGAGATCCCGGTCGGCTCCCAGTGCGCCGCCTCCAGCAGCACCGCGCTGGTGCCACCGCCGATCTCGGTGCTCGCCCCGCCCATCACGCCGGCCAGGCCGATCGGGCCGGAGTCGTCGGTGATCAGCAGGTCGTCGCCGGTCAGCGCCCGGTCGACGCCGTCCAGGGTGGTCAACCGCTCCCCCGGCCGGGCTAGCCGCACGGTGATCGGGCCGGTGAGGCGGTCGCGGTCGAAGGCGTGCATCGGCTGGCCCAGCTCGAGCATCACGTAGTTGGTGACGTCCACGGCCAGCGAGATGCTGCGGATGCCGCTCTGCGCGAGCCGGCGGCGCAGCCACCAGGGGCTGGGCGCGGCCGGGTCGAGCCCCTCCACGGCGATCATGGCGAACCGGTCGCACCGCGCCGGGTCGGCGACGGACACCTCCCAGGCGGGCTCTCCGGACCACGCCGGTGGGCTGAGCGCCGCCGGGTCGGCGAAGTCGACGCCCAGCGCGCCGGCCAGGTCGCGGGCGATCCCGCGCATCGACATGGCGTACCCGCGGTCGGGGGTGACCTCCAGGTCCAGGACGACGTCGTCCAGGCCGAGCAGCCCGCCGGCGGGGCTGCCCGGCGCCGGGCCCTCCTCGCCGGCCCCGAGCACCAGGATGCCGCTGTGGTCCTCGCCGATGCCCAGCTCGCGGGCCGAGCAGATCATCCCGTCGGAGACGTGGTCGTAGGTGCTGCGGGCGGCGATGGCGAACCCACCGGGCAGCACCGCGCCGGGCAGCGCCACCGGCACGAGGTCGCCGGCGGCGAAGTTGCGCGCGCCGCAGACGATCCCCCGCGGTGCCGGCTCGCCGACGTCCACCTGGGTGTACCGGATGGGCTTCTTGAACCCGGTGAGCTCCTCGATCTCCAGCACCCGCCCGATGACCAGCGGTCCGGTCGTGACCGGTGGGCGGTGCACCTCCTCGACGGTGAGACCGAGCCGGACGAAGGCGGCGTCGAGCTCCTCGACCGTCGTCCCCGCGGGGATGTCGACGTACTCCCGAAGCCAGCTGACGGGGACCCTCACGACACCGACCTCTCGACGGGCACCTCGGCACCGACCGCCGGGGAGGCGCTCACTGCTGCACCCCGAAGGGCAGGGTGAACCGGACGTCGCCCTCGACGATGTCGCGCATGTCGCCGACCCCGGAGCGGAACTGCAGGGTGCGCTCGATGCCCATGCCGAACGCGAAGCCGGTGTACTCCTCCGGATCGACCCCGCAGGCGACCAGCACCCGGGGGTCGACCATTCCGCAGCCGCCCCACTCCACCCACTGGGGCCCGTCGCGGTGCTCGGCGAACCACACGTCGAACTCCGCCGACGGCTCGGTGAACGGGAAGAAGTGCGGCCGCCAGCGGGTGCGCGCGTCGGCACCGAACAGCGCGCGGGCGAAATGGTCCAGCGTGCCCCGCAGGTGCGCCATCGTCAGCCCGCGGTCGACGGCCAGCCCCTCGACCTGGTGGAAGACCGGCGTGTGCGTGGCGTCCAGCTCGTCGGTCCGGTACGTCCGCCCGGGCGCGACGATGTAGATGGGCGGCCGCCGTGCCAGCATGGTGCGCGCCTGCACCGGGCTGGTGTGGGTGCGCAGCACCAGGTGGGAGTCCTCCGGCGCCACGAAGAAGGTGTCGGACAGCCAGCGCGCCGGGTGGTCGGGGCCGAAGTTGAGCCCGTCGAAGTTCAGCCACTCGGCCTCCAGCTCCGGGCCGTCGGCGACCTCGTAGCCCATGCCGACGAACACGTCGGCGATGCGCTCCATCACCGTGGTGATCGGGTGCCGTGCGCCCCGCGGCGCGCGGTCCCAGGGCAGCGTGACGTCGACCCGCTCCTCGGCCAGCACCCGGGCGTCCCGCTCGGCCTCCAGCTCGGCCAGCCGGGCGGCGTAGGCCTCGGTGACCGCGGTGCGCGCGGCGTTGACCCGCTTGCCGGCGTCCGAGCGCGCCGCCGGGGGCAGCGCCCCCAGCTCGCGGCGGGCCAGCAGCACCGGCGCACGGTCGCCCAGGTGCGCCGGCCGGACGGCGGCCAGCGCCTCCAGGTCGGCGGCGGCGGCGAACGCGGCGGTCGCCTCGCGGACGGCGGACTCGAGAGCCTCCGCGGACAGCGCGGCGACCTGCTTGGGGTCGTAGGGGTCGTTGGCTCCGGACACGGGAGGCCATTCTGCCCGGCCGGGCGGCGCGGCCGCTCCCGGGTTCGTGGCGAGGACCCTCGGAGTCGCTCGGGCGCGGAAACCGGCACCGAGGGACTCCGCTCTAGCGCTGGGCGAGCTGGGTGGCGTACAGGCAGATCCCGGCGGCGACGGCGAGGTTGAGGCTCTCCGCCCGCCCGCGCATCGGGATCCGCACCCGGGCGTCGGCGAGCGCGGCGAGCCCGGGGTCCAGGCCGCGCGCCTCGTTGCCGAACAGCCACAGCACCGGTGCGGCCAGCAGCCCGTCGCCGGCGGCGGCGTCCAGCGCGGTCTCGCCGTCGCCGGTCGCCGCCAGCACGGTGACCCCGGCGGCCTGCACGGCGGCGAGCAGCGGAGCGAGCGCGGCGCTGCGCACCACGTCGACGTGGAACAGGCTGCCGGCGCTGCTGCGCACCACCTTGCCGTTGTAGGGGTCGGCCGACCCGGCGCCGAACACGACCGCCCCGGCCCCGCACGCATCGGCGCTGCGCAGCACCGTGCCGGCGTTGCCCGGATCGGCGAGCTCGGCCAGCGCGACGGCGAGCCGCGGAGGGTCGGCGGCCAGCTGCCCGACCGGCACGTCCCGCAGGGCGCAGACCGCGACCAGCCCCTGCGGGGTGACCGTCTCCGACAGCGAGGCCGCGGCCCGCTCGGTGACCAGCCGCACCGGCACCCGGGTCGCGGCCAGCAGGTCGCGGTGGGCGGCCGCGGCGGCCTCGGTGGCGAACAGCTCGCGGACCGCTGCCGGGTCGGTGCGCGCCGCGGTGAGCGCCTCGCCGACCGCCTGCCGCCCCTCGGCGAGAAAGGCACCGGCGTCGTCCCGCCCACCGCGCCGGGTCAGCTTCCGGGCCGCGGCGACCCGGCCGGAGCGCTCGGTGAGCAGCTCGGCCAACGCACGTCCTCTCGGTGGGGCCTTTGTCGCGACAATGGCCCTCGAACAGCGGCCGACGCCGTCGCGAGGAGGTCGGAGTGACCTCGCCGCGACGGCGTCGACGGACTCGGCCCCCTTCAGGGTCGCGCCCTGAGCGTGCGAAGGGTGGGGGGAAGGGTCAGGCCCCCTTCAGGGTCCCGCCCTGAGCGTGCGAAGGGTGGGGGGAAGGGGGTCCTTGATCAGGCGGCCTGGGCGCCGGTCGCCTCGGGGTTCGCGGCGACCGCGGCGCGGGCGGTCTCCACCAGCGCGGCGAACGCGGCCGGCTCGCTGACGGCCAGCTCGGCCAGCACCTTGCGGTCCAGCTCGATGCCGGCCAGCTTCAGGCCCTGCATGAACCGGTTGTAGGTCATGTCGTTGGCCCGGGCCGCGGCGTTGATCCGGGTGATCCACAGCTTGCGGAAGTCACCCTTGCGGACCTTGCGGTCGCGGTAGTTGTAGGTCGCGGAGTGGAGGATCTGCTCCTTGGCCTTGCGGTACAGCCGCGAGCGCTGGCCGCGGTAACCGCTGGCCGCCTCGAGGGTCGTACGACGCTTCTTCTGGGCGTTGACCGCCCGCTTCACGCGTGCCACGTGGAAGCTCCTGTCTGCTGGTTACGGGGATGGGCGGTCAGAGACCGAGGAGCTTCTTCATCCGGCTGTTGTCGGCCGGGGACAGCACCTCGGTACCGGAGATCCGGCGCTTCCGGCTCGAGGACTTGTGCTCGAACTTGTGCTGGTTGTTCGTGGACTCACGCACCAGCTTCCCGGTGCCCGTGACGCGGATGCGCTTGGCGGCACCCTTGTGGGTCTTGTTCTTCGGCATGTCCTCGGTCCTGTCGTCTGGTGCCGGGGGGTGCGGGACCTGCGGGGTCCCCACCCCTCCCGGAGCGTCGGGGTGGTGCGGTGTTCGGCCCTCCTGCAGGGGGACCCCCCGCGAGCGTGCGGGTGGCGGGGAGCAGGAGGGTCCTTCGTCAGGCCGGCGGGGCCTGACCCTGCGCGGGAGCGGCGGCCCGCTGCGCCGGCGCGGACTGCTCGGCCGCGCTGTGCTTCTCGGCCTTCGCGGTGCGCCGGACGGCGTCGGTGGCCGCCTGGTTCCGGTGCGGTGCGATCACCATGACCATGTTGCGGCCGTCCTGCTTGGGGTTGGACTCGACCGTCCCCAGCTCGGCGACGTCCCCGGCCAGTCGCTGCAGCAGCTTGTAGCCCATCTCCGGGCGGGACTGCTCGCGACCGCGGAACATCACGGTGATCTTGACCTTGTCGCCGCCCTTGAGGAAGCGCTCGACGTGGCCCTTCTTGGTCTCGTAGTCGTGCGGATCGATCTTCAGCCGCAGCCGCATCTCCTTGATGACGGTCAGCGCCTGGTTCCGCCGGGCCTCACGGGCCTTCTGCGCGGCTTCGTACTTGAACTTCCCGTAGTCCATGAGCTTGACGACGGGCGGCCGGGCCATCGGCGCGACCTCGACGAGGTCGAGCTCGGAATCCTGGGCCAGGCGCAGCGCCTCGCCGATCGGCACGATGCCGACCTGCTCGCCCTCCGGGCCGACCAGGCGGACCTCGGGGACGCGGATACGGTCGTTGATGCGGGGCTCGGTGATGGCCTCTCCTCTGCCTTCTGCGGTGAGGAGCTGCTCGCCCGTCCCCGGCTGCGACGTCGAAGGCCCCGCGAGCAGCTGCTCGCGGGGCCCACTCGCCGGAGTACCGCAGCTGTCCGGCGGGGCAGCGGCGGAGAACAGCGGCCGGACGACGTCCGGCCCCTGCGATCCGGGGACCTGGGCGCCTGTGCGGCGCCAGGTGGGAGCGGGCTCCTCTTGGTCGGTGACCCGGGGCGGGGTCACCGTTGGTCGTGCGCCTCGATGTAGCGGGGGGAGGCGCGCTCACGATACAGCGCCGCAGCAGCCGCCGTCATTCCCGGTCCGGCGGCACCGCGTTCCTCCTACCGCCGGTCACTCGTACAGCAGCGGCGTCCGCGGGGTGTCGTCGACCGGAGCGCCGGCCGCCCGCAGGGCACGCAGGCCCTCGACCGCGGCCACGGCACGCTCGCCGTCGGCGGCCTGCACCGCCAGGACGGCGACCTCCTCGCCGTTGGTCAGCACCAGGGTGGCCCACGGCGAGTGGCGGTCGAATCCCACCGCCTGCACCAGCGACCACGGCAGCTGGTACGTGCCGACGATGTTGCGCACCCGGACCCCGGCCGCGTCGGCGTCCACCCGCGGGCGCGCGACGAACAGCACGCCGGCGGCGAAGGCCAGCCCGAGGCCGACCATGGCGACCTGGTCGGCGGTCTGGAAGGCGACGACCCCGGTGCTGGAGGACTTCAGCAGCACCGCCACCACGGTCATCACCGCGACGATGACCACCGCGGCGCAGGCGCAGCTGATCCGGAGCCGGCGCGGCACGGCCGAGACCGGACGGGGGGCGGGTTGGTCGGGCACCACCCCATCCTGCACCGCCGCGGCCGATCGGGCCGCCGCCCGGGTGGGGCGTGGACGGCGGAGCCCCGTTCCCGACCACGCGTGGCCGGCCGGACGCGGACGGCAACCGGCCGTCACATGGTTGGAACACCGACCGTCCACCATGGGCCGGTGACCGAGACCCGGCTGGACAGCCCCGTGGACGACGCGCGCCCGGCCGGTGAGCTGCTACCGCTCGCCGGGTACACGGTGGCGGTCACCGCGGCCCGCCGCCGGGAGGAGCTCGGCGCGCTGCTGGACCGCCGCGGCGCCCGGGTGGTGCACGCCCCGGCCATCAGGATCGTTCCGCTGGCCGACGACGCGGAGCTGGTGTCCGCGACCCGCGCGGTGCTGGCCGCACCGGTGGACCTCGTCGTCGCCACCACCGGCGTGGGCTTCCGCGGCTGGCTGGAGGCGGCCGAGGCCTGGGACCTGCCGCTGCGGGCGCACCTGCGCGGCGTCCGGGTGCTGGCCCGCGGACCCAAGGCGCGCGGAGCGATCCGCGGCGCGGGCCTGGTCGACGCCTGGTCACCGGCCTCGGAGAGCTCCGCCGAGGTGCTCGAGCACCTGCTGTCCGGCGCCGAGGGCCCGCTGCCGGGACGCCGGATCGCCGTCCAGCTGCACGGGGACCCGCTGCCGGAGCTGGTCTCCGGTCTCCGCGCGGCCGGGGCGGACGTCGTCCAGGTGCCGGTGTACCGGTGGGTGCGGCCGGAGGACACCGGTCCGCTGCGCCGGCTGGTGACCGCCATCGCCGCGCGCGGTGTGGACGCGGTGACCTTCACCAGCGCCCCGGCGGCCGCGAGCCTGCTGGAGACGGCCGACGAGGAGGGGGTCCGGGCCGGCCTGCTCGCCGCGTTCGCCGGCGGTGTGCTGGCGGTCTGCGTCGGGCCGGTGACCGCCGCACCGCTGGAGGCCGCCGGAGTGGCCACCCGGCAGCCCGAGCGGGCCCGGCTCGGCGCGCTGGCCCGGGAGGTGGTCGCCCGGCTCCCCGAGCGGGACCCGCTGCTGGTCGCCGGAGCCCACCAGCTGCACGTGCGCGGCTACGCCGCGGTGCTCGACGGCCGACTGGTCGAGCCGGCACCGGGCCCCATGGCGGTGCTCCGCGCGCTGGCCCGCCGGCCCGGCGCCGTGGTGTCGCGGGCGGACCTGATCCGCGAGCTGTCCGGTGGCGGCGACGCGCACGCGGTGGAGATGGCGGTGACCAGGTTGCGGGCGGCGCTGGGGGCGCCGGTCGTGGAGACGGTCGTCAAGCGCGGCTACCGGCTCGCGGTGTAGGACCGGCCCGGCGCGCGGTCATCCGGCGAGCGACCCGGACCCCAGCGGTACAGGTCCCGGAGCAGGGCGATCTCGGCTCCGTGGTGGGCCAGCTCGTCGGTGGCGTGGACCAGCAGCGCGGCCCACGTCGACTCGGCGTACGGCCCCCAGGCGGGCCCCAGCTGCTGCCACATGCCGTCCTCGCCCAGATCGCTCATCGCCGCCCGGAAGGCCGCCGCCGCGGTGCGCAGGTCGGCCAGCGCCGCACCGGCCGTGCCGTGCCAGGCCCGGCCGGCCGTCGGCAGCGGCCGGCCGGCCGGTGACCGGTCCAGGTAGTCGGCCAGGCAGTCCGAGCCGAGGTGCCAGGTCCGCCACGCGATCGTGGTGACCGGCGCCGGGTCCGGCTCCGGTTCGGCCCAGTCGGCCGACCAGGAGCCGTCGTCCCGCGGCCGGACCGTCCAGGTGCCGGTCACCGGTTCCCACAGGTACTCGGCGTTCCCCAGCCCGGCCAGCCGCCGGTCCAGCCGCTCCCAGGCGTCGTCGTAGCCGAGGAGCAGGACGGGCAGCACGCGCCGTTCGGTCATGCCGGGACGCTAGCGACGATCGGCCCCGCCGAGGGGACGGCGGGGTCCTGCTTCAGACCCCTGCCATCCGGGCGCCCGGCCGCAGGTACACCGCCCAGGTGACGGCGACGCAGACCGCGTAGAAGCCGATGAACGCGAGGTAGGCGCCGTCCCCGCTGCCGGTGGTGAGGAACGACTGGCGGAAGGCCAGGTTGACCAGGACCCCGCCGAACGCGCCGACCGCACCGGCGATGCCGATCAGCGCGCCGGACAGCTGCAGCGCCCGCCGGTCGGCGGCCACGGTGTCCGCGCCGGCGGCGACGGCCGCCTGCGCCTGCGTCCGGAAGATCGCCGGGATCATCTTGTACGTCGAGCCGTTGCCGATCCCGCTGAGCACGAACAGCAGCACGAACCCGACCACGAACAGCGGCAGCGACCCGACCTGGCTGGCCGCCAGCACGACGGTCGCGCCCCCGGCCATGGCGAGGAAGGTCGAGCAGGTGATCCGGGCGCCACCGAACCGGTCGGCCAGCGAGCCGCCGAGCGGGCGGATCAGCGAGCCCAGCAGCGGGCCCAGCCAGGTGAGCGACGCGGCGGCCAGCGGCGTGGCGAACTCGGCCTGGAACTGGTTCTGCAGCACCTGGCCGAAGGCGAAGCCGAAGCCGATGAAGGAGCCGAAGGTACCGATGTAGAGGAAGGACATGATCCAGGTGTGCGCCTCCCGGGCCGCCCGCCGCATCGCCCGGGGCTGGTTGCTCGCCGTCCCCAGGTTGTCCATGACCAGGGCCGCGCCGACCGCGGCGAGGACGACGAACGGCACGTACACCAGCAGCACGATCCGCGGGTGCCCGACCCCGGCGGTGCTCAGCACCAGCAGTCCGACCAGCTGGATGACCGGGACGCCGAGGTTGCCGCCGCCGGCGTTGAGGCCGAGCGCCCACCCCTTGAGGCGCTGCGGGTAGAAGGCGTTGATGTTGGCCATGGAGCTGGCGAAGTTGCCGCCGCCGACGCCGGCCAGGCAGGACACCACCAGCAGCGTGGTGAACGAGACGCCGGGTTCGAGCACCGCCGCGGTGGCCAGCGTCGGGATCAGCAGCAGGGCGGCGCTGACGATCGTCCAGTTGCGCCCCCCGAACCTCGCGACGGCGAAGGTGTAGGGCAGCCGGACGAACGAGCCCAGCGCGGTGGGCAGCGTGGTCAGCAGGAACTTCCCGGCCGGGTCGATGCCGAACACCGGCTCGGGCAGGAAGAGCACGAGCACCGACCACAGGCTCCAGACGGAGAAGCCGATGTGCTCGGAGAAGACCGAGAAGTACAGGTTGCGCCGGGCCACCCGCCGGCCCGGGTGCTCCCAGAAGTCCGGGTCCTCCGGTCGCCACTCCTCGATCCACCGGCCGCCGAGCCTGCCGGTGGGCCGTTCCGTGGGTGGGGTGGTGGGGGTGTCGGTGCCTGCTGCCATGCACCGACGGTCCCGGCCCGGCGTTCCCCGGTCGTTGCCCCGCCACTGAACCTGGGTTCCGTTCTGCTCACCGCTGCTGCCCCGCTGTGGTGAGAACGTGACCCGGCCCCGTGCACGCGCGAAACGCAGCGACGATGATCACCGGCGTGCAGGACTACCTCGATGGCGAAGCGGCAGCCGGACGACACCTGGTCGAGACCGGCGAGCTGGTGGCCGGCTCGATGACCCGGGCGGTCGCCGGCCTGCTGTTCGAGCCGAGCACCGCAGTGGTGCACCTGGACGAGCGGCTGGCCGGCTGCCTGCGCGACGCCGCGGTCGCCGCCGCCGACCTGCCGGTCACCTGGGAACGCGCTCGGGCCGGCGCCGTGCTGTCCTTCGCCGCGGAACTGGCGGTCACCCGGGCCCACCAGGGCCGGCCGGTGCGCACCGACGGCTTCTTCAGCGTCAGCAGCGGCGCCCGGTCCGCCGCCGAGCGGCTGATCGAGGACGCCGTCCGGGCCGCCCGGGCGACCACCGAGGACCGCCGCATCCGGCACCTGGGATACCTGGTCGCCGAGGTCGTCGTCTCCCCCGACATCGATGCCGCCCTGGCCGACCGGGCGCTGCAGCTGGCCGCCTCGTGCAGCTGGCGGCAGCTGGTGTTCCTGGCCGCCGTCGGCCGCCGCGACCGCGCGCCGCTGCCGCTGGCCCCGCTGGACGACGAACCGCGCGCCTGGCGGGCGTGGGGTGCCCGGGAGGACATCGCCGACCTGCAGCGCGGCCGGCTGCTGGACCCGCCGCCCGCCGCCCCCCGGCCCGGCGGCGCAGTGCTGCCCCGGCTCCGGCCGGCCGACCTGCGGCTGACCCGCCGCGGGGTGCTGGTGCACCGGCTGCTCGCGCTGGACTTCGTCCGGGAGGACGACGTCACCGCCGCGCTGGCCGACCTCGGCCTCCCCCACCCCTGACCCCGCTCCCGGGCTTTATCCCGATAAAGTTCCCGGACTTTAGCCCGATAAAGTCCCCGGGCTTTAGCCCGATAAAGTCCCCGGGCTTTAGCCCGATAAAGTCCGGCTGGGGCTGGTCAGACCTCGACGACGAGGTCGCCGTCGACGTCGCGGACCGGGTAGAGCCGCAGGCCGCCGACCCGGCCCGGGGAGCCGCCGTCGGTCCAGCGGTAGGCGAACAGGTGCAGCGGGCAGACCAGCACGTCGGCATCGGTCTGCCCGTCGGCCAGCGGCCCGCCGGCGTGCGGGCAGGCGGCCTGGGTGGCGTGCAGGGCACCGTTGCGCAGCCGGAACACCGCCACCGGCGTGCCGCCGGCGACGAACGCCCGCCCCTCCCCCGGCGGGACGTCGTCCACCCGGCCGACCACGTAGGCGGTGGTGCCCGTTGCGGCAAGGGATATCAGGGTCATCGGACCGGCACCGTCGGCAGGTCGACCAGCGGCAGCGCCGTCCGGAACTGGCCGGGGGTGGCCGGCGCGGCGGCGTCCTGCCCCCAGGGGTCGGTGTAGGCGTCGATCGAGCGCTGCATCGCCGCGTCGAGGTCGGCGCAGCTGCCCTCGCTGTCCTCCAGCAGCACCGCCCGGAGCCTCTCCAGCCCGATCCGCGGCACGAAGTCGTAGGTGCGCTCCAACCAGTTGCCGTTCTCCCGGTAGTACTGCAGGAACCGCCCGGTCAGCTGCAGCACCGCCGCGGGCGAGTCGACGGTGGCCAGCAGGTCGCCCTTGCGGATCGTCGCCCCGGCGGCGCCGCCGACGTACACCTCCCAGCGGCCGTTGCCGACCGCGACCACGCCGACGTCCTTGACGTAGGCCTCGGCGCAGTTGCGCGGGCAGCCGACGACGGCGAGCTTCATCTTCGCCGGGCTCTCGATGCCCTGGAACCGGGTCTCCAGATCGATGCCCAGCTGGGTGGAGTCGCCCAGGCCGAACCGGCAGAAGTCCGCTCCCACGCAGGTCTTCACGGTGCGGAAGCTCTTGCCATAGGCGTAGCCGGAGGGCATGCCGAGGTCGTCCCACATCGCCGGCAGGTCCTCCTTGCGGACGCCGAGCAGGTCGATCCGCTGGCCACCGGTGATCTTCACCATCGGCACCTCGTACTTCTCCGCGACGTCGGCGATCCGGCGCAGCTGAGCCGGGGTGGTCACCCCGCCCTTGATCTGCGGGACGACGGAGAAGGTGCCGTCGCGCTGGATGTTGGCGTGCACCCGGTCGTTGATGAACTTGGCGTCGTTCTCCGGCACGAACCGGGCACCCCAGACCAGCCGCAGCAGCGAGGTCAGGCCCATTTTCGACCTGGCGTCCTCGGCGCCACCGGGGGCGAGGGCGGCGAAGACCGCGGAGACGCTGCGCAGGTCCTGGTCGCGGATCGCCGCGATCAGGTCCGGCTTCGGCAGCGGGATGCCGGGGACGTACCAGGAAGCCGATGCCTCCTCGGTGACCTCGCCGTCGGCGGCCCACTCGACGATCCTCGCGACCAGCGACTTGCAGGAGCCGCAGCCCTTGCCGGCCCGGGTGCGGTCCATCACCGCGCCGACGCTGCTGCAGCCGCCGGCGACGGTGTCGCAGATGGCCTGCTTGGAGACCCCGTTGCAGTTGCAGACCTGCGAGTCGCCGGGCATCTCGGCGACCCCCACCTCCTCCTTGCCGTCGGACAGGTCGACCAGCAGCCGGATCCGCTCCGCCGGCAGCGGCGCGCCGCGGTCGAAGGCCTGGGTGAGGAAGGCGACCTTGCGGGTGTCGCCCAGCAGCGTCGCGCCCATCAGCCGGTCGTCGCGGATCACCACCGACAGGTGCACGCCGCGGCGGGGCTCGGAGATCACCAGGAACTCGTCGTCGTCCCGCTCGGGGGTGTTGAGGCCCATCACGGCCACGTCGACGCCGGCCACCTTGAGCTTGGTCGCCGTCCGGCTGCCGTGGTACTCGGCGGTGGGGTCGGTGCCGGTGAGCACGTCGGCCAGCACCCGGGCGTGCTCCCAGGCCGGCGCCACCAGGCCGTACACCTCGCCGCGGTGCTGCGCGCACTCGCCGATGGCGTACACGTCGGGGTCGTCGGTGCGCAGCTGGTCGTCGACGACGACGGCCCGCTCGACCTCCAGCCCGGATCGGACGGCGACGTCGGTGTTGGGCCGCACCCCGGCGGCCACGACCAGCAGGTCGGCGTCGATCCGGCGGCCGTCGGCGAGGACGACGCCCCGCATCCGGTCCGGCCCGGCCACCTCGGAGGCGAAGACGTCCAGGTGCACGGTGATGCCCAGGGACTCCACGCTGCGCTTGAGGATCGCGCCGGCCTCCGCGTCGAGCTGGGCGTTCATCAGGTACGGCGCGGCGTGCACCAGCTCGACCTGCATGCCGTGGGTCTGCAGCGCCCGGGCCGCCTCCAGGCCGAGCAGGCCGCCGCCCATCACCACCGCCCGCCGGTGGGTGGCCGCCGCGGCGAGCAGCGCCCGGGTCTCGTCGATGGTGCGGAAACCGAACACGCCGGGCAGCAGGCCGCCGTCCTCGGCCCGGACCCCGGTCATCGGGGGGATGAACGACCGGCTGCCGGTGGCCAGCACCAGGTGGTCGTAGGGGGTCACCGAGCCGTCGTCGGCGTGCACCTGTTTGGCGGCGGCGTCGAGCCGCTCGACCCGCACCCCGGCCCGCAGCGTCACCCCGTTGCCGGCGTACCACTCGTGGCTGTTGAGCACGATGTCGTCCTCGTGCTCCTCACCGGCCAGCACCGGGGACAGCATGATCCGGTTGTAGTTGCCGTGCGGCTCCTCGCCGAACACGGTGATCGCGAACTGCTCGCCGCCGCCGCGCTCGAGCACCTCCTCGACGAACCGGGCACCGGCCATGCCGTTGCCCACGACGACCAGCCGCTGCCGGACGTCGACATAGTCCGGGTCGCCGGAACCGGAGGCGAGGGCGGTGACGCCGAGCGGGCGGCCGCCGAGGACCGCGGTCATCAGAACTCCACCAGCCCGAGGTCGAGCACGAGCTCGCCGGCCACGCCGTCCGGAGCGGCCGCGTGCAGCTCCAGCACGGTGCCGCCGGGCAGGTCCTCGACGACCCGCAGCGGCACGTGCACGTCGCCCCTGGCCCCGATCGGGAACCAGCGCATCGGCTGGCCGTCGCGGACCAGCAGCACGTACACGAGCTCGGCGGTGGAGTTGCCGCCGCGGAAGTAGAGCGCCTGCGCGCTGGCGCCGGGGGGCACGTGGTAGCGCAGCGCGGGGTCGAGCGGGCCCGGTTTGCCCAGGCCCTCCCCGGTGATCGGGTAGACGCCGTGCAGGAAGCGGGGGGTGCTCTTCACGCTGGTGGTCCTCCTCCGGAAGGGGGGTCGCGGAACGGCCGCGGTGGGGGGCGTGTGCGGTCGGAGCTGGGGCTGGCTGGTGGGGGCGGGCGGGGGGATGCGCTCCTCGGGGCCGGCGACCCGGGCGACGGCGACGGCGCAGACCTTGAAGGCCGGCATCCGGCTGGTGGGGTCCAGCGCGGGGTCGGTGAGGGCGTTGGCGCTGCTGGCGCCGCCCCAGTGGAAGGGCGCGAACACCACGTCGGGCCGGACGGTGTCGGTGACCAGGGCGGAGAAGCGGGCCCGGCCGCGGCGGGTGCTCAGCTCGATCAGGTCGTCCGGTGCGATGCCGAGGGCCCGGGCCAGGTCCGGGTGCAGCTCGGCCCGCGGCGTGGGAGCGAGCAGCTGCAGGGTGCGGGAGCGGCGGGTCTGCGTACCGGACTGGTACTGGGCGAGCACCCGGCCGGTGGTCAGCACGTAGGGGTACTCGGCGTCGGGCTGCTCGTGCGCGGCCACGTGCTCGACCCGCAGGAAGCGGGCGCGGCCGTCGGGGGTGGCGAACCGGTCGGTGAACAGCCGCGGCGTGCCGGGGTGGGCGGCGTCCGGGCAGGGCCAGAAGACGCCCTGCTCGGCGTCGATCCGGTCGTAGCTGATGCCCGCGTAGTCGGCGGCGCCGCCGGCGGAGGCCCGGCCGAGCTCGGCGAAGACCGTCTCGGCGTCGCCGCTGAACCGCTCGCCGTGGCCGAGCCGGGCGGCGAGCTCGGCGAGCAGCTGGAGGTCGTCCCGGACGCCGGACGGCGGGTCCAGCGCCCGGCGGCGGCGGAGCACCCGGCCCTCCAGGTTGGTCATGGTGCCGTCCTCCTCCGCCCACATGGCGCTGGGCAGGACGACGTCGGCGAGCTCGGCGGTCTCGGACAGGAAGAAGTCGCTGACCGCCAGGAAGTCCAGGTCACCCAGCCGGGAGACCACCCGGCGGGCGTCGGGGGCGGAGACGGCGATGTTGGAGGCGAGCACCAGCAGGGCGCGGACGCCGCCGTCGGTGCCCAGCCGGTCGAGCATCTCGAACGCCGACCGGCCGGGCCCGGGGAGCTCGTCGGGGTCGATGCCCCACACCGCGGCGACGTGGGCGCGGGCGGCCGGGTCGGTGATCCTCCGGTAGCCGGGCAGCTGGTCGGCCTTCTGCCCGTGCTCGCGACCGCCCTGCCCGTTGCCCTGGCCGGTGACGGTGCCGAAGCCGCTGCCGGGCCGGCCGGGCAGCCCGAGGGCGAGGGCCAGGTTGATCCACGCCTGGACCGTGTCGGTGCCCGACCGGTGCTGCTCGGCGCCGCGGGCGGTCAGCACGATGGCCCGCGCCGCCCGGGCGAGGGCGAACACGATCCGCCGCTGCTGCTCCACCGGCACACCGGTGAGCCGCTCCACCCGGTCGGGCCAGTAGCCGGCGACGCCGGCCCGGACGTCGTCGAAACCGGTGGTGCGGACGGCGACGTAGCGTTCGTCGACCAGCCCCTCGGCGATCGCGATGTGCAGCAGCCCGTTGGCCAGCGCCAGGTCGGTGCCGGGCAGCGGCTGCACGTGCAGCGCGGCGCTGCGGGCGGTGGCGGTGCGGCGCGGGTCGACCACGATGTGCTGCGCGCTCCGGGCGCGGCCGGCGTCGAAGTACTGCATCGCCGGCGGCATCGTGTCCGCCGGGTTGCTGCCCACCAGCACGACCACGTCGGCCTCGGCGATGTCGCTGATCGGAAAGGGCATGCCGCGGTCCAGGCCGAAGGCCCGGACGGACGCGCCCGCGGCCGAGGACATGCAGAACCGGCCGTTGTAGTCGATGGCGCTGGTGCGCAGCGCGACCCGGGCGAACTTGCCGAACTGGTAGGCCTGCTCGTTGGTCAGCCCGCCGCCGCCGAAGCAGCCGACCGCGTCGCGGCCGTGCCGGGCCTGGGTGCGCCGGATGCCGGCGACGACGCGGTCCAGCGCGACGTCCCAGCCGGCCTCGACCAGCGGGCTGCGGCGGTCGCCGGGGATGGCGCGCACCAGCGGCCGGGTGAGGCGCTCGGGGTGGTCCAGCAGCTCGGGGGCCGACCAGCCCTTGGAGCACAGCCCGCCGCGGTTGGTCGGGAAGTCGGCCGGGACGAGGGTGGCCGGCCGGTCGCCGGCGGTCATCGTCACTCCGCACTGCAGCGAGCAGTACGGGCAGTGCGTGGCGGTGGTGCGCGTGCGGGTGCCCGGGCGGGCGGCGGGGACGGCTGCGGGGACGGCGGGGGGCACATCACGAGGGTGCGGGGGCCCGGTTTCCCGTCGGCTGCGCCGGCGTCAAGGTCGCGTTCCGTCGGACGCACAGTTCTCCGGCCGGCGGCGTGCGGCCGCCGTAACCCCGTCGCTGCGCGGATCGGCGCACGTCGGGGCGCCGGGTCAGCCCGGGTGCGGACGGCGCAGCGCGGCCGGGGCGCGGCGGGCCCAGGCGGCCTCCAGCAGTTCCTCCAGCAGCGCCGGGTCGACGTCGGCGAGCCGGACCCGGACGCCGGAGAGCTTCCGCCCCCACCACAGCGGCTCCACGCCGCCGGCGGTCACGGCGTCGCCGGCGTCCTCGCCGACCAGCACGTTCAGGACGCCGTCCGCGGGCACGGTGGCGATCACGTGGCCGCCGCCGACCCGGAACGACCGGCGCCCGTGGTGATCGGCCTCGGTCACGCCGGGCAGGGCGAGCAGGGCCGACACCGCCGCGTCCAGCTCCACCGGGCCACCCTACGGACGCTCCGGCGTCCGCAGGGCTGTTCGGCGACGGCGACCGGGGCCAGGCTGACGGTCATGGACGAGGACGTGACGCAGGCACTGGTGCACGCGGCGACGGAGGAGACGCGGGTGCCCTTCTGGATCGTGCTGGCGGGGGTGGGCGCCGGGGCCTTCTGGGCGCTGGCCGGGGTGCTGATCGGAACCCGCATCGCCCGCCGCCGTCCCTGACACCCGGTCCCGCCGGGACAGCCCCGGCCGCCAGCCCTTTCGGCCTTTCGGGCGGTGATGGCCGCCCGGGACGGCGGCGGCGAGAGGGTCAGCCCTGCACCGGCGCGGCGGGCCCGCCGAAGTGCCGCCGGTGCTCACCCGGAGTGGTGCCCAGACGCCGGCGGAAGGCGCGGTTCATGGTCTCCGGAGCGCCGAAGCCGCACCGGCGGGCGATCTGCTCGATCGCAGCGGAGGTGGTCTCCAGCAGCCGGCACGCGGCCGCGAGCCGCACCGCTTCCACGTGGTCGGCCGGAGTCGTGTCCAGCTCCGCCCGGAACAGCCGGCTGAACTGCCGTTCGGACAGGTGCAGCCGGGCAGCCAGGGCCGGGACCGTCAGGTCCTCGGCGAGGTGGTCGGGCAGCCAGGCCAGCAGGTCGCGGATCGGCTCGCTGTCCGCGGCCTGCGCTGCCAGCAGTGCGGAGTACTGCGTCTGCCCGCCGGAGCGGCGCAGGTAGACGACCAGCTGCCGGGCCGTGACGGCGGCGGCCTGCTGGCCGTGGTCGTCGGCGACGAGGGCCAGGGCCAGGTCGATGCCGGCGGTCACCCCGGCCGAGGTCCAGGTGTTGCCGTCCCGGACGTAGATGGCGTCGGGCTCGACGGTGACCTCCGGATGGGCACGCTCGAGCAGCCGGCACTCGGCCCAGTGGGTGGTGGCCCGGCGACCGTCGAGCAGCCCGGCCGCGGCCAGCACGAAGGCCCCGGAACACACCGAGGTGACCCGGCGGGCGTCGGCCGCGAGCCGGCGGACGTGGTGCAGCAGGTGCTCGTCGGCGCAGGCGGCGGCCAGGTCGCGCCCACCCGCCACCACGAGGGTGTCCAGCGGGCCGGGCACCCCGGCGAGCGGCGTGGTCGCGAACTCCAGCCCCGAACTGGCCCGCACCGGGCCACCGACGGGACTGACGACCTCGGTGGGGTAACCGGCCGCAGGCCACGACCGCGACGCGGTCGAGAAGACCTCGAGCGGCCCGGTCACGTCGAGGACCTGCGCGGTGGGGAACGCGACGATCACGACGCGGCGCTGGGTCATGTTCGGGCCACCCCGCAACGGTAGGCCAGGAGTGGCCGGAATCGTCAACATCGCGTCCTGGTGCCGGAACGACGCCGACCCCACGCTGGAGGGAGCCCGACCAGTCCCCTCGGCAGCTCGCCCCGGACGCGACATCGCGACCGGCAGCGGCCGTTCCCCGCACCGGAGGTCCTCATGCCGCTGCTCGTCCGCCGCGCCGGATCCGTCCTGCTCGCCTGCGCGCTGGCACTGCTCACGCTCGCGGCGGTCGCCGTGACCGGGGCGCGCTCTTCCGGGCAGGACCGCGGGAGTCCCCCGGCCGCGCAGGACGGCGACCCGGCTCGCCCGGCGTCGTCCTCGCCGTCCGGGCGCATCGGCGTGGCCGTGGTGGTGGGTGCGAACGGAACCGTGGGCAGCGACGTCCTGGCGCCCTACGAGGTGTTCGCCCGCTCCGGGGAGTTCTCCGTCTACACGGTCGCCGCGTCCGCCGCGCCGGCGCCGCTGGAGGGCGGCCCCGGCCTCGTACCGGCCCACACGTTCGCCGAGGTCGACTCCGGCCTGGTCCGCCGTCCCGACGTGGTGGTCGTCCCGGCCCTCAGCGATCCGACCGGCGCAGGTGAGGCGCCGCTACGGGACTGGATCGTGCGCCAGTACCGGGGCGGCGCGCGGCTGCTGAGCGTCTGCAACGGCGCCGAGGTCCTCGCCGCCACCGGGCTGCTCGACGGGCACCGGGCCACCTCGCACTGGTCCACCGTCGGCGCGCTGCGGAAGAGCCGCCCCGCGGTGGACTGGGTTCGCGGGCAGCGGTACGTCCGGGACGGATCGATCACCACGACCGCCGGCGTGGCCTCCGGAGTGCCCGGCGCGCTCGCGGTCATCGACGAGCTGGCCGGGCCCGCCGAGGCGGCGCGGATCGGCCGGGCGGTGGACTTCCCGGGCTGGTCGCTGCACGGCTCGACCGGCATCCCCGTCCAGCGGTTCACCGTCTCGGACCTGGGCGTGGGGCTGGACCACGTGCTGCCCTGGTGGCGTCCGGTGGTCGGGGTGGGGCTGGCGGACGGCAGCGGCGAGATCGACGTGGCCGCCGCGTTCGAGGTCTACAGCATGTCGGCCGCGGCGAGCACCGTCGCCGTGGCGCCCGGCTCGACGGTCACCACCCGGCACGGGATCGTCCTGGAGGCCACGCCGCTCGACGATGCGCCGGACCTCGACCGGCTCGTCGTGCCCGGTGCGGCAACGGCCGCGGACGTCGACTCCCGGCTGCGGACCTGGGCGCGCGAGCGCCGGTTGACCGCAGAGCCGCTGAGCGGCACGAGCGGCGAGCTCGGCTTCGACGCCGCGCTGCAGGATCTCGCGACCCACGCCGGCCGGGCCGCCGCCCTGTCCGCCGCCAAGATGATCGACTACCCGGTCCGGCCACTTGCGGTGACGGGCTCGGGGCACTCGGAGCGGACGTCGGTGTTGCTGGCGCTGAGCGTGCTGCTGGCCGTCGGCGTCGGTCTGCTGCCGGCCACGCTGCGCCGGGCGCTGCGGCGTTCCCGGAGCCGGCGCGGAGCACCGGCCGGCACCGGCCGGTGGCCCGGACCCGAGGCCGCCGCTGACCGCCGGGCCACGCTGGTGTCCCGCGGCTGACGGTCGCCGGACCCGGCGCGACCGGACCGCCGGACTTTCGGGCAGTAGTGGCCGCCTTCCAGGGCGGCCATTACCGCCCGAGAGTCCGGTTCTGCGCCGCGCGGGAGCCCGGCACAGACCTCTCAGGCTTCGACCAGACCGACCTCACCGCGCATCCGGCGCCCCATCCGGGTGTACCGCCACACGAGCACCGAAGCCAGCCAGGCGGCGAGGAACAGCCCGACGATGCCGAAGCCGACCACGCCCAGGTCCAGCGAACCGAGCCAGGCGACCGGGCCGGAGGTCAGCTGCATCCGCTCGGTGAGCAGCGCGAGCACCTCCAGCCCGCCGATCGCCAGGGCCACGACGACCGACAGGGCGGTGACGGTGAGGTTGTAGAACATCTTGCGGCCCGGCGAGGCGAACGCCCAGCCGTAGGCGTACCCCATGGCCGCCCCGTCGGCGGCGTCGAGCAGGCACATGCCGGCGGCGAACAGCACCGGCAGCGTCATGATCGCGTACCAGGGCAGCGCGAAGGCGACCGCTCCACCGGCCAGCACCAGCAGCGAGACCTCGGTGGCGGTGTCGAACCCGAGCCCGAACAGCAGGCCGACCGGGTACATGTGCCAGGGCCTGCTCACCGAGCGGGTCGCCCGGCCCAGGATCCGGTTGAGCAGGCCGCGCCGGGCCAGCTGCTCCTCCAGCGCCGCCTCGTCCAGCTGCCCGGACCGCGAGCGCCGGTAGACCTTCAGGATGCCGAGCAGGACGACGAGGTTCAGCGTGCCCACCAGCAGCAGGAAGCCGGCCGACACCGACAGCCCGATGGTGCCGGTGAGCTGGTGCAGCCAGGAGTCGTCGTCCTCGACCTGGCCGGTGACCGCGCGCAGCCCGAAGGCGACCAGCACGCACAACCCGAAGACGATCGAGGAGTGGCCGAGGGAGAACCAGAACCCGACCGACAGCGGGCGCCGCCGGCCACCCTGCAGCGCGCGGGTCGTGTTGTCGATCGCGGCGATGTGGTCGGCGTCGAAGGCGTGCCGCATCCCCAGGGTGTAGGCGGTGAGGCCCAGCCCGACGCCGAACACCGCGGTGCCGCCGAGCTGGTAGTGCTCGGGGACGACGAACAGCAGCAGGGTGCCCCAGCCCAGCACGTGCAGCAGGGCGATGAAGGCGCCCATTCCGGCCAGCGTGTGCCATTCACCGCGAGTCGGGCGGCCCCCGGCCGGCAGCTCGGGCGGCAACTCCCCGTCGTCGACAGCGACCCGGACGTCCGGTGCGCTCACGACGCCTGCTTCGTCTTGTTGCACATCGATTGCAACAAAACCACATCGGGACAGGGTCCCGCGAGTGGGCGACCGGGGTCAGTCCCAGCCGCGGCGCTGCTGCTTGAGCCGGCCGCGCTGCTTCTTGGCCTCGATGCGCCGCTCCTGCGAGCCGCGGGTCGGTTTGGTCTTCCGTCGCGGTGGAGCCGGTGGCGCCAGGGCGGCGCGCAGGACGGCGGCGAGCCGGGCGCGGGCGGCCTCGCGGTTGCGCAGCTGGGCCCGGTGCTCGCTGGCGCTGAGGGTGAGCACTCCGTCGACCAGCCGGTCGCCGAGCCGCTGCGCCAGCCGGGCGCGCTGGGCGTCGGTCAACCCGGGCAGCTCCAGTGGCGCCACGGACAGCTCGACCCGGGAGTCCGCGGTGTTCACGCCCTGCCCGCCCGGCCCGGAGGACCGGGAGAACCGCCAGGACAGCGCCGCGGCCGGCACGACCAGGTCGCCCTGGACGGGCAGGTCACCGAACGCGTCGTCCCCGGGCACGCCCTCCAGTCTGGCCGACCGGCGCGGTGGCGACGACGGTCGCCCGGGCGGCGGGCTGGCACGCTGGCGCCATGAGCGTCGCAGGTCCGGCCGGGTCCGCGGCGCGGTCGCCCGGGGTGGCCGCGGTCGTGCTCACCGTGCTCGGCTGCCTGCTGGGGGCCTCGGGCTGTCCGCGGCCGGTCAGTCGCTGCGCCGGTCAGCCGGTCGCCGGCACCGGATCCGAGCCACCCGCCGCGCCGGGCCGGCAGCGGAGCAGCCGGCGCACGGCCAGCCAGCTCCCCCGCCCGGCGCCGTGCTGCTCCAGCGCCTGGGCTGCGTACTCCGAGCAGGTCGGGGTGAACGAGCAGCACGGCGCCCGGTGCGGGCTGACCTCCCGCTGGTACACGCGCACCGCGGCGACCAGCCTGTCGGCCAGCCGCCCGCGCGGGCCGGCGGCGCGCACGTGCCGCACGGTGGACGGGGCGACCAGCATCAGGTCGACGCCGCAGCCCAGCGTCTCCGCCAGGCAGCACCCGGTGTTCAGCAGCAGCAGGTCGCGCAGGCACCCGCCACCACCCCCACCGCCGTAGCCGCGCCGGTAACCGCGGAAGGCCGGCGGTCCGTAGCCAGGGCCGTAGCGTCCGTACCCGGGACCCGGACGACCGCCCCAGCCGCGCCGCCGGCGCGGTCCGCCGCCTCCCCAGCCCCAGACGAACACCATGTCCGCGTTCTCCTCCCGCCGTCGGCGGCCACCCGTGCGGTCACCTGGTCGAATCCTGGGCGCGACCGGGCCGGCGCGCAGGCCGAGCCGGCGGCGACACTGGCCGCATGCCCCCCGGCACCCTCGCCGACGCGCTCGCCACCGGCCCCGTCGTCCTGGACGGCGGGCTGTCCACCGAGCTGGAGTCCCGCGGGTACGACGTGACCTCCGCGCTGTGGTCGGCCCGGCTGCTGCGGGACGACCCGCAGGCGATCACCGACGCGCACGCCGCCTTCGCCGTCGCCGGCGCCCAGGTGGCGACGACGGCCAGCTACCAGGCCACCCTGCCCGGCTTCGCCGCGGCCGGCATCGACGCGGCGGAAGCGGCGCGGCTGATCGCACTGTCCGTGCGGCTGGCCCGGGACGGGCTGGCCGCCGCCGGCCGGACCGGCTGGGTGGCCGGCTCGGTGGGCCCGTACGGCGCTTTCCTCGCCGACGGCTCGGAGTACCGCGGCGACTACGTGGCGGGGATGTCGGTGGCCGCACTGCGGGCCTTCCACCGGCCCCGGCTGGAGCTGCTCGCCGCGGCCGGCGCCGACGTCCTGGCCTGCGAGACGCTGCCCGCAGCCGCGGAGGTCGAGGCGCTGCTCGCCGAGCTGGAGCTGCTCGGCGTGCCCGCCTGGCTCTCCGTCACGTCGGTGGCCGGGGACGACGGCGTGCCGCGGACCCGTCGCGGGGAGCCGCTGGCCGAGGTGCTCGGGATGGCCCGCGGGGTTCCGGCCGTCGTCGCCGTGGGGATCAACTGCACCGACCCGGGCGGCGTCGTCCCGGCGATCCGGGCCGCGGCGGCCGGTGGCCGACCGGTGGTCGCCTATCCCAACAGCGGCGAGGTGTGGGACGCCGCCGCCCGTGGCTGGACCGGAACCGCCGGGGTGGGCGACGTGGCCGGGTGGCTCGACGCCGGCGCCCGGCTGGTCGGCGGCTGCTGCCGGGTCCGCCCGGCCGACATCCGCGCGATCGCCGCCGCCGTGCGCTGAACGAACGCGCACCCGACGGCGGCGATGCCGGCGGCTCCCCTGCAGGGTCCCGCGCCGAGCCTGGTGACCTGCTGGAGCGGCCACCCTGCAGGGTCCCGCGCCGAGCCTGGTGACCTGCTGGAGCGGCCACCCTTCAGGGTCCCGCGCCGAGCCTGCGAGGCGTGGGGGGAAGGGTGGTCCTTCTTCAGAGGATCGGGTTGCCGCCGGTGACGGCGACCCGGGCGCCGGAGACGTAGCTGGCCTCGTCGCTGGCCAGCAGCACGTAGACCGGCGCCAGCTCCGCCGGCTGGCCGGCGCGGCCCAGGGGCACCTGCTGGCCGAAGCCGTCGACCTTCTCCTCCGGCATCGTCGCGGGGATCAGCGGCGTCCAGATCGGGCCGGGGGCGACGCTGTTGGCCCGGATCCCCTTCTCCGCGTACATCTGGGCGAGGCTGGCGGTGAAGTTCGCGATCCCGGCCTTGGTCATCGCGTAC
>JAICZD010000163.1 GCA_025933855.1 Modestobacter sp.
CCCAGCGGATCGCCTCGGCACCGGAGGCGCAGGCGCTCACCGGCGCGTGTACCCCGGCGCGGGCGCCGACCGCGAGCCCGACCGCAGCGGCCGGGCCGTTGGGCATGAGCATCGGGATGGTGTGCGGCGAGACCCGCCGGGGGCCCTTCTGCTCCAGGATGTCGTCCTGGCCGAGCAGGGTCAGCGCTCCGCCGATGCCGGTGCCGAACACCACGGCGATCCGCTCGGGGTCGACACCGGAGTCGGCTCCGGCGGCATCGCGCCAGGCCTCCTCGGCGGCGATGACGGCGACCTGCTGGCTGCGGTCGAGTCGACGGGCGCGGACCCGGTCGATCTGCTCGGCCGGCTCGACGGCCAGCCGGGCGACGAGCTGGGCGGGGAAGTCCGCGATCCAGTCGTCGGTGATCCGACTCACCCCGGACCGCCCGGCCAGCAGCGCCTCCCAGGTGGAGGTGACATCGCCACCGAGGGGCGTGGTCGCGCCTAGACCGGTGACGACGACGTCGGCGGTGGACGTGCTCATGGACGTTCCTTCCTGCTGCTGACCGGCCGGACGGCCGGGGGAGTACGGAATGGCCCCGCTGCAGGGCCCCGCTGCGAGCGTGCGAGCGGCGGGGGGCAGCGGGGTCCTTCTCTTATTGGTTCTTCTGGATGTAGGAGACGGCGTCGCCCACGGTCTTGATGTTGCCGAGCTCGTCGTCGGGGATGGCGACGCCGAACTTGTCCTCGACGGCGGTGGCGATCTCGACCATCGACAGCGAGTCGACGTCCAGGTCGTCGGTGAAGGACTTCTCCGGGGAGACGTCGCCGGGTGCGACCCCGGCGACCTCCTCGAGGATCTCGGCGACGCCGGTCTGGATCTCCTCGGTGCTGCTGCTCACGGGCTGTCCTCTCCTTGGGGCGGCGATGGGTGGCGGCCCGGTCGGGCCGGTCACCGTCGTCCGGGACGGGCGTCCCGGCAGTCTGTGGGTGGTGCTGGACCTCCGGCCGGGTGGCCGGGCGGAGGCCGCGGTCAGGGCAGGTTCAGCACCTGCCCGGCGAAGGTCAGCCCGGCGCCGTAGCCCAGCACCAGCGCGGTGTCGCCGCTCTTGGCCTCACCGGACTCCAGCAGCGCGGTCAGCGCCAGGGGCACGGACGCCGCGGAGGTGTTGCCGGTCTGGACGATGTCCCGGGCGATCACCGTGGACTCGGGGAAGCCGATCTTCTTCGCCATCGACTCGATGATCCGCAGGTTGGCCTGGTGCGGGGCGAAGACGTCGATGTCCGCGGGGCCGACGCCGGCCTTGCGCATCGCCTCGAGCAGGGTCTCGGTGAGCTTGGTGGTCGCCCAGCGGTAGACCGCCTGCCCCGCCATGGTCATATGCGGCAGGCCCTCGGGGATGGAGATGGCGGTGTGCTGGTCGCCGTCGCTGCCCCAGGCGACCGGGCCGATACCCGGTTCGTCGGCGGCGCCGACCACCATCGCGCCCGCGCCGTCGGCGAAGATCACCGCCGTGCCGCGGTCGGCCAGGTCGGTGACGTCGGTGAGCCTCTCGACGCCGACGATGAGCGCGTTGCGCACCGAGCCGGCCCGGATGGAGTCGTTGGCCAGGCCGAGCGCGTAGCAGAACCCGGCGCACCCGGCGTTGAGGTCGAAGGCGCCGGGGCGGGTAGCGCCCAACCGGTGGGCGACCCGCGGACCGATGCCGGGGATGGGGTTGCGCAGGCTGGCGCTGGCGACGATCACCAGGTCGATGACGTCCGGGGACAGCCCGCTGGCCGCCAGCGCCTTCCCACCGGCGGCCACCGCCATCTCCACCAGCGTCTCGTCCTCCGACGCCCAGCGGCGCTCGGCGATCCCGACCCGGGTCTGGATCCACTCGTCGCTGGTCTCCATCGTCTCCGACAGCTCGGCGTTGGTGACCCGCCGCCGGGGGCGGTAGGCACCCAGGCCCAGGACGCGGGCACCGGGCGCACCCGTCGTGCTCTGCAGGACGCCGCTCATGACTGCACTCCCTGTGCCGCTCGCTCGCCGACCGTTGCCATGATCATGCGGGGACCTCCGGGTAGAGACGGGCCAGCGGATCACCGGCGTCGACGAGATCGCCGTCCTGCACCAGCCACTCGGCGAGGACGCCGTCGTAGCCGGCGGAGACGTTGACCTCCTCGCGGCGGCTGCGCACCGAGCCCAGCGGGCTGCCGGCCGGCAGCCGGGTGCCCTCGGGGACGTCGGCCGGGCTCACCGTGCCGCGCACGGGGGAGACCACCACCCGCCAGTCGGGCAGGTGCTCGGCCTCGGCCCGGCTGCGCTCGGCGCTGATCAGCTCGCGGGCGCGGTCCAGGTCGGCGGGACCGGCGATCGGCAGCACCTCGACGTCGGCACCCTTCCACTCCCGCTTGGCCAGCCCGGCCAGCGCACCGGCCGGCGGCAGCTCGATGGCGGCGGTGACCCCGAGGTCGCGCAGGGTGGCCAGGCAGGCGTCGAACCGCACCGGGCTGGTGACCTGGCTGACCAGCCGGGACAGCGCCTCGGCACCGGAGGGCACGGCCGCCCCGTCGGCGTTGGACAGCAGCAGCCGGCTCGGGTCGGCCGGGGTGAGGCCGCCGACGAGCGCCGCCATCTCCTCGCGGGCCGACGCCATGAAGGCGGTGTGGAACGCGCCGGCCACCGACAGCGGCATGATCCGGGCCTTGGCCGGCGGATCCGCCTTGAGCGCGGCCAGCCCGTCGAGCGAGCCGGCGGCCACGACCTGGCCGCCGCCGTTGCGGTTGGCCGGCACCAGGCCGTGCGCCTCGATCGCGGCGAGCACCTCCGCCGGGTCGCCGCCGAGCACCGCAGCCATCCCGGTCGGCACCTGGGCGCACGAGCGGGCCATCGCCCGGCCGCGCACGGCGGTGAGCGCGATCGCGGCCTCGACGGACAGCACCCCGGCCAGCGCCGCGGCGGTCAGCTCGCCGACGCTGTGCCCGGCGATGACGACGTCTCGGCCGGCCTGCGGGCTGTGCGCGACCGGCCCGGGCAGGCCGCCGAGCTCGCGGGCGATGAACAGGCTCATCGCGACCACCAGCGGCTGGGTGACCGCGGTGTCCTTGATCGCCTCCGCGTCGCCGGTGGTGCCGAGCGTCAGCAGGTCGGCGTCGGCGATGGCGCCGGCCCAGCGGAAGAAGGACTCGGCACCGGGCAGCTCGAGCCACGGGGTGAGCATCCCGGGCTTCTGAGCACCCTGTCCGGGAGCGAGGACGGCCAGCACGTCTCCCACGGTGCCAGGAGCGGGAAGGATCTGCGGTGCTGAGAGCGACGAAGAAAAGCGCCGTCCTTTTGGAGGATCCCTCCAAAGGCGCGCGCGTCAACTGCAGCCGGGCCCGCGTGTCGGTGGCAGAGACCACAATGCCACCGGTGTCATCCGGCGGCGTTCAGTGCCAGAGCGAGCGGTCGCCGTCCAGCTCGCCGAGGGCCAGCGCCAGCTGCAGCGTCCAGCTGCCCCGGGCGTCGGTCACCGAGTACCCGGTGAGTTCCGCGGCCCGCTTCAGCCGGTACCGCACCGTGTTGGTGTGCACGAACAGGGCCCGGGCGCTGGCCTCCAGGTTGCCGCCGTTGGCCAGCACCACGCGGACGGTCTCCAGCACCTCCCCGCCGGCGGCCTGCAGCGGCAGGGCCACCCGCTCCGACAGCGCCGCGCGGGCGGCCGGGTCGCCGTCCAGGGCGCGTTCGGGCAGCAAGTCGTCGGCGCTGACCGGCCGCGGCGCCTCGGGCCAGGCCGCGGCGGCGCGCAGCCCGGCCAGCGCCGCGGTGGCCGACTCCCCGGCCGAGGACAGCGACTCCACCCGCGGCCCCCGCACCACCGGCCCGGGGCCGAACTCCCGGCTGACCCGCGCGGCGACCTGCTCGAGGTCGCTCACCCCGCCGAGGACCACGACCAGCTTGTCGGCGTGCACCCCGACGAGCACCTCGCTGCGCATCGAGCGCGCCGCGCGGCGCACGGCCGCGCGCTGGTCGTCGACGTCCGGGGGCGCCGCCCCGACCAGGACGACGACCGGCCCGGTGCTCGCCCAGCCGAGCGCGGCCGCCCGCCCGGGCAGCTCCTCGGAGCGCTCGCCGCGGACCAGGGCGTCGACCACCAGGGCCTCCAGGCGGGCGTCCCAGGCGCCGCGGTTCTCCGCGAAGCTGGCGTAGATGTGCGCCGTGGCGAAGGCCACCTCCCGGCTGTACTGCAGCACGGCCAGCCGCAGCTGGTCGCCGTCCCCGGGCTCGGCGACCTGGTCGACCCGGTTCTCGACGGTGTCCACGGTGACCTTGATCAGGTCGACGGTGTGCTTGAGGGGCACCGCGCGGACCAGTTCCCGGGGGGCCGCGCCGAACACCTCACCGGTCAGCCGGGGCGGCCGGCCGGGGTCGCGGCACCACTCGACGAGGGAGGCGATGCCGGCCTGGGCGACGAGCATCACCCACGAGCGCTGCGCGGCCGGCATGGTGCGGAACCAGGCGAGCTCCTCGTCCATCCGGGCGACCGCCTGGGTGGCCAGCGCGCTGGATGCCCGTTCCAGCCGGCGCAGCGTGGCAGCCGTCGGCCGTGCGCTCACCTCGCCCCGCTGGCCGGTCCTCTCCACGCCTCCAGCGTGTCACGGGCGGGCGGATGGGAGATCGTGGAGCGGTGTCCGGTCCGCGCAGTTCCGCACCATCGGTCCGGGGCGCTGCCCTGGCCGCGGTGGTGGTCGCCGCGCTGGTGGTGGCGCTGCTCGGCTGGGCGGTGACCAGCACGGCCGCTCCGCTGCTCGGCGTCGACCGGTCGGTCAGCCTCGCGCTGTACGCGGGTGACGACCGGCCCGGCTGGCTCACGGCGCTGCTGCTGGTGGCGACCGCGCCGGGCTCCGCCGTCCTGCGGTACGTCGCCTACCTGCCGGTGCTCGCCTGGCTCGCGGTCCGGCGCCGGTGGTGGACGGCGGCCTGGGTGGGCACCGCCGTCCTGCTGGTCAGCCCGCTGACCACGCTGCTCAAGGACGCGGTGGGCCGGGTGCGGCCGCAGTTCTCCGCCGGCGGGGCGCGGTACGAGTCGCTCAGCTACCCGAGCGGGCACTCCTCGGGGGTGGCCACGCTGGTCACCGTCGGGCTGCTGCTGGCCTGGCCGCTGCTGGCGCCGCGCGCCCGCCGGTTCTGGTTGGCCGCCGGCCTGGCCCTGGCCGTCCTGGTCGGGCTCACCCGGATGTGGTTGGGCGTGCACTTCCTCACCGACGTCGTCGGCGGGGAGGCGCTGGGGGTCGGCTGGTCGCTGCTGGTGGCGCTGGCCTTCGGCGGGCTGCCCGGCGGGCGGGCCGCGCTGGACGGCCGGCGGACGGCGGAAGGTGCGGGAACCCGATGACCGGCCTGGACTCCCGGGTGCTGCTGGCGCCCGACGACGGCTCGCACGGCCCGCTGCTGCGGATGGCCGAGGACCGGTTGCCGCCCGGCGCGGGCTATGGAGCACACGACCACCGGGACGTCGACGTCGTCGCGGTGGTGCTGGCCGGGTCGCTGACCCACCGCTGGGGCGGCGGTGCCGTGCTCGGGGCCGGCGACGTCGGCGTGCTCCGCGCGGGGACCGGGTTGCGGCACGACGAGGTGGCCGGGCCGGACGGCGCGCACGTCGTCCAGACCTACCTGCGGACGGCGCTGCCCGGGCGCCCGCCCGGCCACGAGGTGCGCGTGGCGCCGGCCGGCTGGGTCGACCTCGGCCGCCCGGATGCCGCGCTCTGGCTGGCGCGGGTCGACGACGGCCGGACCGCGGGGACGCCGCCCGGCCTGCGCCTGGTGGCCCGGGCCGGCGCGGTGACCGTGGAACCGGACGACGGACCGGTGGCCGGCCCGGCGACGGTCTGCGTCTGGCGGCTGGACAGCGCCCGGCCGGCCTGGGCCGGCTGAGGCCCGGAGCGGAGTCACTCGGTGACGGAAACCGTCACCGAGCGACTCCGTCAGGGCTCAGCCCTGGGGCTGCTGGTCGGGGTCGGTGGTGGTGTCCTCCGGCGCCGCCTGCACGTTGTCGATCTGGTACTTCTCGACCGCCTGCCGGACGACGTCCCGGTCGATCTCACCGAAGGTCGCCAGCGACGCCAGCGTCCGGACGACGACCGACTCGGCGTCGACCCGGAAGTGCCGGCGCAGCGCCGGGCGGGTGTCGGACAGGCCGAAGCCGTCGGTGCCGAGCGTGGACATCCCGCCCGGCACGAACGGCGCGAGCATGTCCGGCACCGCCTTCATCCAGTCCGACACCGCCACGACCGGGCCGTCGGTGCCCTGCAGCACCTGGGTGACGTAGGGGACCTTCGGCTCCTCCGCCGGGTGCAGCAGGTTCCACTCCTCGGCCTCGACCGCCTGGCGGCGCAGCTCGGTCCAGGAGGTCACCGACCAGACGTCGGCGGACACGCCCCAGTCGTTCGCCAGCAGCTCCTGCGCGCGCAGCGCCCAGGGCACCGCGACGCCGGAGGCCAG
The DNA here is from genome assembly GCA_025933855.1 of Modestobacter sp. Taxonomy (GTDB): domain Bacteria; phylum Actinomycetota; class Actinomycetes; order Mycobacteriales; family Geodermatophilaceae; genus Modestobacter. The sequence goes on from JAICZD010000163.1 coordinate 6,443, forward strand.
GACCTGGGCCTTCTTCCCGTTCTCCAGCTGCGGGCCCTCGGCGTAGCGGTACATCCCGGCCAGCAGCCCGTTGACGTCCAGGCCCTCGGGCTCGGCCGGCTGCACGTACGGCTCGTTGTAGACCGTCAGGTAGTACATGACGTCGGGGCTGCGGTGCCCGCCCAGCGGGGCTCCCGGGTCCTCCCCGTACATCCGGCGCAGCGCGTCCTTGGTGATGTGCCCGACCTCGAAAGAGAACGCCGGGTCGTAGGCGACGACGGCAGGGTTGGTCGCCGCCAGCAGCAGCGAGTGCCCGTCCTCGTGCTGCAGACCCTCTCCGTTCAGCGTCGTCCGGCCGGCGGTGGCGCCGAGCAGGAAACCGCGGGCCATCTGGTCGCCGGCGGCCCAGAACTCGTCGCCGGTGCGCTGGAACCCGAACATCGAGTAGAAGATGTAGATCGGGATCATCGCCTCGGCGTGCGTGGCGTAGGACGTGCCGGCCGCGATGAAGGACGCCGAGGAGCCGGCCTCGTTGATCCCCTCGTGCAGGATCTGCCCGGTCTCGGACTCCTTGTAGGCCAGCATCAGCTCGCGGTCGACCGAGGTGTAGCGCTGGCCGTGCGGGTTGTAGATCTTCTTGGTCGGGAACAGGGAGTCCAGACCGAAGGTGCGGGCCTCGTCCGGGATGATCGGCACGAAGCGCGGGCCGAGCTCGGCGTCCTTGATCAGCTCCTTGAGCAGCCGGACGAACGCCATCGTGGTGGCGACCTCCTGCTTGCCCGAGCCCCGCCGGACGACGTCGAAGGCCTTGTCCTCCGGTGCCTTCAGCAGCTTGAACTCCGACCGCCGGCGCGGCACGGATCCGCCCAGCTGCCGGCGCCGCTCGAGCATGTACTGCATCTCGTCGGAGTCGGCGGCCGGCTTGTAGTAGGGCGGCAGGGTCTTGTCCAGCGCCTCGTCCGGGATGA
>JAICZD010000211.1 GCA_025933855.1 Modestobacter sp.
CACGATGCCGCCGACGCCGGTCGCCGCGCCCGGGTAGGGCTCCACGTAGCTCGGGTGGTTGTGCGACTCGACCGTGAAGGTCACCGCGTAGCCGTCGCCGACGTCCACCACGCCGGCGTTCTCACCGATCCCCACCAGCAGCGCGTCGCCGGCCGGCAGTTCACCGAAGCGGCGCAGGTGCACCTTCGAGGACTTGTACGAGCAGTGCTCGCTCCACATGACCGAGTACATGGCCAGCTCGGCGGTGGTCGGGCGGCGGCCGAGGATGTCCTTGATCCGCGAGTACTCCTCCGCGCGCAGTCCCAGCTCCGCCCACGGCTGCGGGTCGTCCGGGCTCGTCGCCGCGAGCTCGACGGTGTCCGTGGCGGTCACCCGGCCACGACCTGCTGCAGCACCGAGGTGAAGAACCCGAGCCCGTCGGTGGAGGGGCCGGTGAGGTCCTCGACCGCGTGCTCGGGATGCGGCATCAGCCCGACGACCCGGCCGTCGGCGCTGCAGACCCCGGCGATGTCGCGGGCGCTGCCGTTGGGGTTGCCCCCGGCGTAGCGGACGACGACCCGGCCCTCCGCCTCCAGCCGGTCCAGCTCCGCCGGCGCGGCGACGTAGCGCCCCTCCCCGTTCTTCACCGGGACGACGATCGTCTGCCCCTCCGCGTAGGACGACGTCCAGGCGGTGTCGGCCCGCTCGACCAGCAGCGCCTGGTCGCGGTTGCGGAAGTGCAGGTGACCGTTGCGGGTGAGCGCACCGGGGAGCAGGCCGGCCTCGCACAGCACCTGGAAGCCGTTGCAGATGCCGAGCACCGGCAGGCCGGCGTGCGCCCGGTCGACCACCTCCCGCATCAGCGGCGCCCGAGCGGCGATCGCACCGGCCCGGAGGTAGTCGCCGTAGGAGAACCCGCCGGGCAGCACCACCGCGTCGACGCCGGCCAGGTCGTGGTCGGCGTGCCACAGGACGACGGGCTCCCCACCGGCCAGCCGGACCGCGCGCGCGGCGTCGACGTCGTCCAGGGAACCCGGGAAGGTGATGACACCGATGCGCACGGCAACTCTCTCAGTCGGTGGGGAGGTGCAGCTCGACGTCCTCGATGACGGGGTTGGCGAGCAGGGTCTCGGCGATCTGCCGCAGTTCGGTCTCGTCGGGGTCGCCGTCGACCTCCAGCACGAAGTGCTTGCCCTGGCGGACGCTGCGCACCCCCGGGTGCCCGAGGCGGCCCAGCGCGCCGAGCACCGCCTGCCCCTGGGGGTCGGAGATCTCGGGCTTCAGGACGACGTCGACGACCACCTGGGGCACTCGTCGAGGGTACCGGCAGCGCCTGCGCCCCCCGTTCCCTAGGTGAAACGACGGCCGGTGAGCTGCTCGTAGGCGGTGACGTACCGCTCGCGGGTGGCGGCGACGACGTCGTCCGGCAGCTCGGGGGGCGGGGACTTCCGGTCCCACCCCGAGCGGGTCAGCCAGTCGCGCACGTACTGCTTGTCGTAGGAGGGCTGCGCGGTTCCCGGCGACCAGGTGGCCGCCGGCCAGAACCGCGAGGAGTCGGGGGTCAGCACCTCGTCGCCCAGCACCAACCCGCCGCCGGGCAGCCGGCCGAACTCGAACTTGGTGTCCGCCAGGATCAGGCCGGCGTCCGCGGCGATCGCGGCCGCCGCCCGGTACAGCGCCAGCGTCAGCTCCCGCAGCGCCTCCGCCCGCGGAGCCCCCACCAGCCCCACCACCTGGTCGAACGTGATCGGCTCGTCGTGCTGCCCGGCCTCGGCCTTGGTGGACGGCGTGAACACCGGCGCGGGCAGCCGCGAGCCCTCCACCAGGCCCTCGGGCAGGACGACGTCCCGGATGGCGCCGCTGCGCTCGTACTCGACCGTTCCGGAGCCGGACAGGTAGCCGCGGGCGACGCACTCGACGGGCTCCATCGCCAGCCGGCGGACCAGCATGGCCCGGCCGGTCACCTCGGCCGGGACGTCGGTGGCGCTGATCAGGTGCGAGGACGCACCGTGCGCTGCCAGCACCGGGGCGAGCTGGTCGAACCACCACACCGACAGCGCGGTGAGCACCCGACCCTTGTCCGGGATCGGCGTCGGCAGCACCACGTCGTAGGCGGAGATCCGGTCGCTGGCGACCAGCAGCAGCCGGTCGGGGGCGGCCGGGGTGGAGGCGTCGTAGACCTCGCGCACCTTGCCGCGCGCGACGAGGGGCAGGTCGAGGGTCACGACAGCGCGGCGAGCCGGTCGAAGAGCGGGTCGAGGTGGGCGACGTAGCGTTCCGGCCGGCAGATCCCGTCCAGCCGCGCCTCGTCCAGCGCTACCCCGGCGGCGTCGGCCTCGGCGCGCAGCGTCTCGCGGAACGGCGTCCCGGTCTGCCAGGTCCGCATCGCCGCGCCCTGCACCAGCGCGTACGACTGCTCGCGGGACATCCCGGCCTCGACCAGCTCCAGCAGGACGGCGGAGGTGTAGATCAGCCCGCCGGTGGAGTCCAGGTTGGCCCGCATCCGGTCGGCGTCCACGACCAGCCCGGAGACCAGGCCCGTGGTGAGGTGCAGCAGGTAGTCGGTGGTGATCGCCGCGTCGGGCAGGAAGACCCGCTCGGTCGAGGAGTGCGAGATGTCCCGCTCGTGCCACAGCGGGATGCCCTCCATCACCGGGACGACCGCGGCCCGGACGACGCGGGCGAGCCCGGCGATGCGCTCGGACCGGATCGGGTTCTTCTTGTGCGGCATGGCGCTGGAGCCCTTCTGCCCGGCGCCGAACGCCTCCGACAGCTCGCGCACCTCGGTGCGCTGCCCGTGCCGGACCTCCAGCGCGATCGCCTCGCAGACCGTCGCGAGGATCGCCAGCGTGGCCACCCACTCGCTGATGCCGTCGCGCAGCACCACCTGGGTGGAGGCGTCGGCGGCCCGCAACCCCAGCGACTCGGCGACCTGCCGCTCCACGTCCGGATCGATCAGCGAGTAGGTGCCGACGGCACCGGAGATCGCGACCACGCCGACCGATGCGCGGGCGGCCCGCAGCCGGTCCCGCGACCGGGCCATCGCGAACGCCAGGTCGGCGACCCGGTGCCCCCAGACGTCGGGCTCGGCGTGCACTCCGTGCGTGCGGCCGACCTTCAGGGTGTGCCGGTGCGCCAGGCCGTGGTCGCGCAGCGCGGCCACCAGCCGGTCGGCCTTGGCCAGCAGGACGTCGGTGGCGTCGGTCAGCTGCACCGCGAGGGCGGTGTCCAGCAGGTCGGAGGAGGTCATCCCGTGGTGCACGTAGGCGGCGGCGGACCGCGGCTCGGTGTTGTCCGCCCACGCCGTGAGGAAGGCGATGACGTCGTGCTGGGTGGTCTCCTCGATCTCCGCCACCCGCTCCGGGGTCGGCGGCGCAGCGTTGCGCACCGGCTCGACCGCGTCGGCGGGAACCCGCCCGGCGGCGGCGTGCGCCTCGAGCACCAGGGTCTCCACCCGGCACCAGAGCTCGTACTTGTGCTGCTCGCTCCAGACCCGGCCCATCTCCGGCAGCGTGTAGCGGTCGATCATGCCGTCGCCGGCGAGGACAGGTGTGTTGGGAGCGCCACGAAGCCATCTTTCAGCATGACCTGCCACGCTGGGCCGGCCCCTGCTCATCGACCGGCTGGAGGACGGGATGTTCCGACGGGCCACCCGCCTGATCCACCGCGTCCGGGAGCGGATCCGGGCAGCCGAGCAGCAGGACCCCTTCGCCTGGCCCGACTCCCGGGTGGTGCTGGTCATGGACGACCAGGTGCACGGGCACCTGGAACCGGACACCACCCCGGCGCACGAGGACCGGGGCGGGGCCCGGGCGCCGGTCGTCACCCGCGTCGACGCACCCGCCGGAACGGCGGCCGGCGGAGCGCAGGTCGGCGGGGAGCCGCAGGCCGGAGCCCCGGCTGCGGACGACGGCAGTGCGCCCGCGGTCGGCGCGCCGACCCCCGGGGCGCCGGACGTCGACGTCCCGGGCGGCGTCAGCGGGCCGCCCCGCCGGGGCGGACCCCCGCCGCGTCCCGGCCCGGACCGCAGCCGCGGCAGCCTGCTGGGCCCGGACGTTCCGGAGTCCGCCGACCACTCGGTGCCCAACGGGCTGAGGGTCGCCGCCGCCTGGTCGTGGCGGCTCGTCGTGGTGGTGGCGGCGCTGTACCTGGTGCTGCGGGCCGTCGCCTACCTGACGGTCGTGATCGTTCCGCTCTTCGTCGGCCTGCTGCTGGCCGCCCTCCTCCAGCCCGGAGCGGCGGCGCTGCGCCGGCACGGCTGGTCCCCCGTCCCGTCGGCGCTGACGATGCTGGTCGTCGGCATCGGCGTCGTCGCCGGGATCATCACCCTGGTGGTGGAGCAGTTCGTCGCCGGCTACGACGACCTCGCCAGCCAGGTGGGCGAGGGGCTCGCCCAGGTGCAGGACTTCGCCGTCCGCACGTTCCCGATCTCGCAGAACCAGATCAACGAGGCGGTGCAGAGCGCCCAGGACGCCATCGTGGCCAACCGCTCACTGCTCACCAGCGGCGCCCTCACCACGGCGGCCACGGTCAGCGAGGTGCTCACCGGCGCTCTGCTGACCCTGTTCACCCTGTTCTTCTTCCTGCTGGACGGCCGGCACATCTGGCTGTGGGTCGTCGGGCTGGCGCCGGTCAACTCCCAGGCGTACCTCGACGAGGCGGCGCGGCGCTCGTGGCGGACGCTGATCTCCTACGTGCGCGCCACCGTCGTCGTCGCCGCGTTCGACGCCATCTTCATCGGGGTGGGGCTGCTCTTCCTCGGTACCCCGCTGGTGATCCCGTTGGCCGCCCTGGTGTTCCTCGGCGCGTTCATCCCGATCATCGGCTCGTTCCTGGCCGGCACGGTCTCGGTGCTGGTGACGCTGGTCGCGGTGGGGCCGGTCCGCGCGCTGGTCGCGCTGGGGATCATCGTGCTGATCATGCAGCTCGAGGGGCACGTCATGCAGCCGCTGCTGATGGGCCGGGCGGTGTCGGTGCACCCGCTCGCCGTGGTGCTCGGGATCGCCGCGGGCCTGCTGGTCGGCGGCATCTTCGGCGCGCTCATCGCGGTGCCGGTGATCGCCTGCACCAACGTCGCCGGCACGTACCTGTCCCGGCGGGACGAAGGTCCGCGTCCGCCGCAACCGGACACCCGGCGGGCGCGACGGCTGGTCCGGGCGACATGAGGACCGGCCGTCCGGCCGGCCGGCCGGCTCAGACCGTGATCCGGCCCTCGACGGCGGCCAGCGCGATGTCGGTCCGCCAGTGCGCGTCGGCCAGCCGGACGCCGGCGACCCGTTCGTAGGCCGTCTGCCGCGCCGCGGCCAGGTCCGCGCCGACCGCGGTGACGGCCAGCACCCGGCCGCCGGCCGAGTGCACCGTGCCGTCGGCGGCCAGCCGGGTGCCGGCGTGCAGCACACCCACGCCGTCCGCGCCGGTCAGGACGTCGCCGGTCCGGGGCCGCTCGGGATAACCGGGGGCGGCGACGACGACGGTCACCGCGGCCCCGTCCCGCCAGCGCAGCGGCGGCTGCCGGTCCAGCGTGCCGGTGGCCGCCGCGTGCAGCAGCCCACCGAGCGGCGTCTCCAGCAGCGGCAGCACGACCTCGGTCTCCGGATCGCCGAACCGGGCGTTGAACTCCACCACCCGGAGCCCGCGGCTGGTCAGGGCCAGCCCGGCGTAGAGCAGCCCGACGAACGGCTCACCCCGGCGCGCCATCTCGGTGACGGTCGGCCGCAGCACCCGGGTCAGCGCCTCGTCGACCAGGTCCGCGGGCGCCCACGGCAGCGGCGCGTAGGCGCCCATGCCGCCGGTGTTCGGCCCGCCGTCCCCGTCGTCGCGCCGCTTGGCGTCCTGGGCGGGCAGCAGCGGCACCACCGTCGTCCCGTCCGACAGCGCGAACAGCGAGACCTCGGGTCCGTCGAGGAACTCCTCGACGAGCACGGCGTGCC
>JAICZD010000198.1 GCA_025933855.1 Modestobacter sp.
CCCGCCACCGCGGCGCTCACCCGCCGACTGGCCGGCCGGCCGGCTGACCGGTGACCCCGCGCGGGCTGCCCGCCGGCCCGCCCGGTGCGGCACGATGACCGTGTGCTCCGAGACCACGTGCACCGAGAGAACGTGCACCGAGAGAACGTGCACCGAGAGAGTGTGCTCGGCGAAGCCGCGCCGAGCCCGACCCCGCCGCCGCCGACCGAACGGTTCCTGAACCGGGAGCTCTCCTGGCTGGACTTCAACGCCCGCGTGCTGGAGCTGGCTGAGGACGACGCCGCGCCGCTGCTGGAACGGGTGAAGTTCCTGGCCATCTTCGCCAGCAACCTCGACGAGTTCTTCATGGTCCGCATCGCCGGGCTCAAGCGCCGGCAGAACACCGGGCTCAGCGTCCGGTCCCCCGACGGGCTCACCATCCGCGAGCAGCTGGCCCGGGTCACCGAGCGCACCCAGGACCTGGTGCACCGGCACGCCAGCGTCTTCGACAAGGACGTCGCACCTCGGCTGGAGGCCGAGGGCATCCGGATCGTGCACTGGTCCGACCTGGACGACGCCGACTCGGTGCGGCTGCGCGAGTACTTCCGGGATCAGGTGTTCCCGGTGCTCACCCCGCTGGCCGTCGACCCGGCGCACCCCTTTCCCTACATCAGCGGCCTGTCGCTGAACCTGGCGGTGAGCGTCCGCGACCCGGAGACCGGCGTCCCCCGCTTCGCCCGGCTCAAGGTCCCCGACAACGTGCCCCGGTTCATCCCGGTCGAGGCGGGCACGGCGCACGGCACGGACGCTGAGGCGGTGTTCCTGCCGCTGGAGGACCTGATCTCCGCGCACCTGTCCTCGCTGGTCCCGGGGCTGGACGTGCTGGACCACCACCTGTTCCGGGTGACCCGCAACGCCGACCTGGAGGTGGAGGAGGACCGCGACGAGGACCTGCTGCAGGCCCTGGAGCGGGAGCTGGCCCGCCGCCGGTTCGGGCCGGCGGTGCGCCTGGAGGTCACCGACTCGATGGACCCGCAGATCCTCGAGGTGCTGGTGCACGAGCTGGAGATCAGCCCGGCCGACGTGGTGCACGTGCCGGGCCTGCTGGACCTGGCCGCGCTGATGGCGCTCTACGACCTGGACCGCCCCGAGCTCAAGGACGAGCCGTTCGTCCCGGCCACCCATCCGCGGCTGAGCGAGGGCGAGACGCCCAAGAGCGTCTTCGCCACGCTGCGCGAGGGCGACGTCCTGGTGCACCACCCCTACGACTCCTTCGCCACCAGCGTGCAGCGGTTCATCGAGCAGGCCGCCTGCGATCCGAACGTGCTGGCGATCAAGCAGACGCTGTACCGCACCTCGGGGGACTCCCCGATCGTCTCGGCGCTGATCGAGGCGGCCTCGGAGGGCAAGCAGGTGGTGGTGCTGGTCGAGATCAAGGCGCGCTTCGACGAGGAGGCCAACATCAGCTGGGCGCGCTCGCTGGAGCGGGCCGGCTGCCACGTCGTCTACGGGCTGGTCGGGCTGAAGACGCACTGCAAGACCGCGCTGGTGGTGCGGCGGGAGAGCGGCGTGCTGCGCCGCTACTGCCACATCGGCACCGGCAACTACAACCCGAAGACCGCCCGCATCTACGAGGACATCGGCATCCTCACCGCCGACCCGCGGGTCGGCGCGGACCTCACCGACCTGTTCAACACCCTGACCGGGTACTCGCGGCAGACGACCTACCGGTCGCTGCTGGTCGCGCCGCACGGCATCCGCGCCGGGCTGGTGGAGAAGGTCCGCCGGGAGGCCCGGCATGCCGCGGAGGGCCGGCCGGCAGGCATCCGGATCAAGGTGAACTCGCTGGTCGACGAGGCGATCATCGACGCGCTCTACGAGGCCTCCGATGCCGGCGTCCCGGTCGAGCTGCTGATCCGCGGCATCTGCACGCTGCGCCCCGGCGTGCCCGGGCTCAGCGAGAACGTGCGGGTCCGCTCGATCGTCGGGCGGTTCCTGGAGCACTCCCGGGCCATGTCCTTCGTCAACGACGGCACGCCCGAGTGGTGGATCGGGAGCTCGGACCTGATGCACCGCAACCTCGACCGCCGGGTCGAGGTGCTGCTACGGGTGAACGATCCGGCCGCGCAGCGCGATCTGCAGCGGGTGTTCGACGCCGCGTTCGACCCCGACGTCCGGTGCTGGCAGCTGGGACCCGACGCCGGCTGGACCCGCATCGGGGAACGTGACCACCAGGCGCAGCTGCTGGCCGACCGTGGTGAGCACGCTGGCTGACCGGCCGCCCCGGGTGCGCGCCGCCGGGGGCGTCCTGTGGCGCAGCGGGGACGGCGGGCGGCTGGAGACCGCGCTGGTGCACCGCCCCCGCTACGACGACTGGTCGCTTCCCAAGGGCAAGCCGAACTCCGGTGAGCACCTGCTGCAGACCGCCGTCCGGGAGGTCGCCGAGGAGACCGGCCTGCCGGTCGTCGTCGGACGGCGCAGCCTCCGCACCCGCTACGACGTCCGCGACCGGACCGGCGCCGCGCTGCCCAAGGACGTCGACTACTGGCTGATGCAGGCCACCGACGGGCGTTTCCTCGCCAACGACGAGGTCGACGAGCTGCGCTGGCTGTCACTGACCGACGCGTCCGCGCTGGTCACCCACGCCCACGACCGGGCCGTGCTGGCCGACCTCGGGCGGGCGGACGTTCCGCGGGCGCCGGCCGTGCTGCTCGTACGGCACGCCGACGCCGGGGACCGGGCGAACTTCGAGGGGCCCGACGCGCTGCGCCCGCTGGACCGGCACGGCCGCGCGCAGGCCCAGCGGCTGGCCGAGGTGCTGCCGCTCTTCGGGCCGGGCGAGCTGCTCTCGGCCGGCCCGGTCCGCTGCCGGCAGACGCTGGCCCCGCTCGCCGAGCGGCTGGACCGCGAGGTCGGCCCGGCCCCGGAGCTGGGCGAGGAGCAGTTCCAGCAGGACCAGGCGGCCGGCCTGGCGCTGGTGGAGCGGCTGCTGGCCCGCACCGGCGCGGGCCCCACGGTCGTGTGCAGCCAGGGTGGGGCGATCCCGTCGGTCCTGCTGGCCCTCGGGGTGGCAGGGCAGGCCGTCGGGAGCGCGCCGTGGCCGCCGTCGGCCAAGGGCAGCGTGTGGGCGCTCGGCGGGCGCCCCGGCACGCTGGCCGCCGACTACTACCGGAGCTTCGACCGGCACGCCACCGCCCCCTGAGGGGCCAATCTCGCGATATTGGCCCCTCAGGGGTGCTAGGCCGGGAGCGCGGGCAGCGCTCTGGGCAGCCAGGCCGGGCGACGGGCCTCGAATGCCTCGACCTCGGCCAGGTGCCGCTCGGTGAGCCCGACGTCGTCCAGGCCCTCGAGCAGCCGCCAGCGGGTGTAGCCGTCGGTGGTGAACGGCACCGCGGTGGTTCCATAGGTGATCTGCTCGGCCTGCAGGTCGACGGTCACCGGCGTGGCCGGCTCGGCCTCGACGGCCGCCCACAGCGTCTCGACCTCGGCCTGCGGAAGGATCACGGTCAGCAGGCCGGCCTTCGTGGAGTTGTTGCGGAAGATGTCGGCGAACCGGGAACTGATGACCACCCGGAACCCGCCGTCCAGCAGCGCCCAGACGGCGTGCTCCCGGGAGGACCCGGTGCCGAAGTCCGGGCCGGCCACCAGGATCGAGGCGCCGGCGTACTGCGGCTGGTTCAGCACGAAGTCCGGCTCGTTGGTGCGCCAGGCGACGAACAGGCCGTCCTCGAAGCCGGTGCGGGTGATCCGCTTGAGGTACTCGGCCGGGATGATCTGGTCGGTGTCGACGTTCGACCGGCGCAGCGGGGCGGCGGTGCCGGTGTGGGTGGTGAAGGCGTCCATCGGGGTCACACTCCTGCGGGGGCGGAGGGTCGGGTGCTCGCACCGTCGTCGGGCAGGTCGGCCGGGGCGGTGAGCCTTCCGGTCAGCGCGGTGGCGGCGGCCACGGCCGGGGACACCAGGTGGGTGCGGCCGCCCTTGCCCTGCCGGCCCTGGAAGTTGCGGTTGCTGGTGGAGGCCGACCGCTCCCCCGGCTTCAGCTGGTCGGGGTTCATGCCCAGGCACATCGAGCAGCCCGCGCCCCGCCACTCGGCGCCGGCCTCGGTGAACACCCGGTCCAGCCCCTCCTCCTCGGCCTGCAGCTTGACCTGCACGGAACCGGGGACGACGAGCATCCGGGTGCTGGGGTCGACGTGCCGGCCCTTCAGCAGCGCGGCGGCGACCCGCAGGTCCTCGATCCGGCCGTTGGTGCAGGACCCCAGGAAGACGGTGTCCACGTCGATCTCGCGCAGCGGGGTGCCGGCCGTCAGGCCCATGTAGGCCAGCGCGGCCTCCGCGGCCCTGCGGTCGCCCTCGTCGGCGATGGTGGCCGGGTCGGGCACGCTGGCGTCGATCGGCAGGCCCTGTCCGGGGTTGGTGCCCCAGGTGACGTAGGGGGTGAGCGCGGCCGCGTCGATGTGCACCTCGCGGTCGAAGACGGCGTCGGGGTCGGTGCGCAACGTCGTCCAGTGCTGCACCGCGGCGTCCCAGGCGGCGCCCTGCGGAGCGTGCGGGCGGCCGGTGAGGTAGTCGAAGGTCGTCCGGTCGGGGGCGATCAGCCCGGCGCGGGCGCCGGCCTCGATCGACATGTTGCAGATCGTCATCCGGGCCTCCATCGACATCGCCTCGATGGCGCTGCCGCGGTACTCGATGACGTGGCCCTGGCCGCCGCCGGTGCCGATCTGCGCGATGACGGCGAGGATCACGTCCTTCGCCGACACCCCCGGCGGCAGCTCGCCGTCGACGGTGACCGCCATCTGCTTGGCCGGGGACTGCGGCAGGGTCTGGGTGGCCAGCACGTGCTCGACCTCGCTGGTGCCGATGCCGAAGGCGAGCGCACCGAACGCCCCGTGGGTGGAGGTGTGGCTGTCCCCGCAGACGATCGTCATGCCGGGCTGGGTGAGCCCCAGCTGCGGGCCGATGACGTGCACGATCCCCTGGTCACGGTCGCCCATCGGGGCCAGCCGGATGCCGAACTCGGCGGCGTTGCGGCGCAGCGCGTCGACCTGGGCGCGGGACACCGGGTCGGCGATGGGGCTGAGGATGTCCAGCGTCGGGACGTTGTGGTCCTCGGTCGCCATCGTCAGGTCGGGACGGCGGACGGTGCGGCCCGCCGCGCGCAGACCGTCGAAGGCCTGCGGGCTGGTCACCTCGTGCACGAGGTGCAGATCGATGTAGAGCAGGTCGGGCTCGCCCTCGGCCCGCCGCACGACGTGCTGCTCGTACACCTTCTGCGCCAGGGTCTGGCCCACGACGGCTCCTCTCGCCTGCGGTGTCGTCCCACCGGGCGTTGGTGTCTCATTGAGTGGGATGCGAGTATTGCTGCGTGGGACAGCCTAACCCGGTGGCCGTGCTGGACAAAGCAGTGGCCATCCTGCGCGCGGTGGCCGACGAGCCGGCCGGCCTGGCCGACCTGGTCACCCGCACCGGCCTGCCCCGGGCGACGGCGCACCGGCTGGCCAGCGCGCTGGAGGGGCACCGCCTGCTGCGGCGCACCGCCGCCGGGGAATGGGCGCCCGGGGCGGCGCTGGGCGAACTGGCCCGGGCCGGTGCGGACCTCGCCGAGGTGGCCGGCCGGCAGCTGCCCGCCCTGCGGGACGCCACCGGGGAGAGCGCCCAGTTCTACGTGCGCGACGGTTCCAGCCGGGTGTGCGTGGCCGCCGCCGAGCGGGCCAGCGGCCTGCGCGACACCGTTCCGGTGGGCGCCCGGCTGCCGCTGACGGCCGGGTCCGCGGCGCACGCGCTGCTGGCGTTCGCGCCGGCCGAGGAGGTCACCGCACTCCTGCCGACGGCGAGCTTCACCGCCCGGACCCTGCTCGACGTCCGCCGGCGGGGGTGGGCGCACAGCATCGCCGAGCGGGAGGCCGGGGTGGCGTCGCTGTCCGCGCCGGTCCGCGACGGCGCCGGCCACGTGCTCGGTGCGGTGTCCATCTCCGGGCCGGTGGAGCGGCTGGGACGGCGGCCCAACGCCGAGGTGGTGGGCGCGGTGCTGGACGCGGCCGCGGCGATCTCCCGCGCCACCCGCTGACCCGCAGGTAGCCCCGAAGGGATTCGAACCCTCGCTACCGCCGTGAGAGGGCGGCGTCCTGGGCCGCTAGACGACGGGGCCGGCCGGTGCCCTGCACCGTGCTCCGATGATGGCAGAACCGCGCCGGACCGGCCGGGTGACCCCGTGGACCGGACCCGCAGACGACGGGAGCCCCCGACCCGTCCGGG
>JAICZD010000254.1 GCA_025933855.1 Modestobacter sp.
GATCTTGATGGCCAGCCGGCGGCCGACCTTCATCTGTGTCTCGTCGAACGGCGAGTCGGCACCCGGGCGGGCGCCGGCCGCCCGCCAGCGGACGGCGTCGGTGCCGTAGCGCTCGAGGACGTCGATCGGCGTGGTGGCGTTGCCCTTGGACTTCGACATCTTCTTGCGGTCGGGGTCGACCACGAACCCGGAGATCGTGGCGTGCGTCCACGGCACGGTGTCGTGCTCGTAGTGCGACCGCACGACCGTCGAGAACAGCCAGGTGCGGATGATGTCGTGCGCCTGCGGCCGCTGGTCCATCGGGAAGACGTGCGCGAACAGCTCGGGGTCGGTGTCCCAGCCCGAGGCCACCAGCGGCGACAGCGACGACGTCGCCCAGGTGTCCATGACGTCGGGGTCGGCCGTGAACCCGCCGGGCCGGCCGCGCTGCGACTCGTCGAAGCCGTCCGGCACGTCGGAGGACGGGTCGACCGGCAGCGCGGACTCCGGTGCCACCAGCGGCGCGGTGTGGTCGGGCTCGCCGTCGGCGTCCAGGCGGTACCACACCGGGAACGGGACGCCGAAGAACCGCTGGCGGCTGATCAGCCAGTCACCGTTGAGCCCCTCGACCCAGTTCTCGTACCGGTACCGCATGTGCTCGGGGATCCACGAGATCTCCCGGCCACGGGCCAGCAGCGCCTCCCGCAGCTCCTCGTCCCGGCCGCCGTTGCGGATGTACCACTGCCGGGTGGTCACGATCTCCAGCGGCCGGTCGCCCTTCTCGTAGAACTTGACCGGGTGCGTGATCGGCGTCGGCTCGCCGGCCAGGTCGCCGGACTCGCGCAGCAGCTCGACGATCCGCTGCTGCGCGCTGAACGACGTCTTGCCGGCCAGCTCGGCGTAGACCTCGGCCGGCACACCGGCCGGCGGGTCGGCGACGAACCGGCCGTCCCAGCCGATGACGGCCCGGGTGGGCAGCTGCAGCTCCCGCCACCAGGTGACGTCGTTGAGGTCGCCGAAGGTGCAGATCATCGCGATGCCCGAGCCCTTGTCCGGCTCGGCCAGCCGGTGCGCGACCACCGGGACCTCCACGCCGAACAGCGGGGTGCGGACCGAGGACCCGAACAGCGGCTGGTAGCGCTCGTCGTCCGGGTGCGCGACCAGTGCGACACACGCCGGGATCAGCTCCGGCCGCGTGGTCTCGATGAACACCGGGCCCTCGGGGCCGGCGAAGGAGATCCGGTGGTAGGCGCCGGGGCGCTCCCGGTCCTCCAGCTCGGCCTGGGCCACCGCCGTCCGGAAGGAGACGTCCCAGAGGGTCGGCGCCTCCTGCGCGTAGGCCTCGCCGCGCGCCAGGTTGTGCAGGAACATCCGCTGCGCGGTGGCCCGGGAGGACTCGGAGATCGTCCGGTAGACGTTGCTCCAGTCGACGGACAGCGCGACCCGGCGCCACAGCTCCTCGAAGGCGCGCTCGTCCTCCTCGGTCAGCCGCATGCACAGCTCGACGAAGTTGCGCCGGGAGACCGGCTGCTGGTCCTTGCCCGGCTTGGCCGGGGGCTCGAAGGAGTCGTCGTACGGCAGCGACGGGTCGCAGCGCACGCCGTAGAAGTTCTGCACCCGGCGCTCGGTGGGCAGCCCGTTGTCGTCCCAGCCCATCGGGTAGAAGACGTGCCGGCCGCGCATCCGCTGGTAGCGGGCGACGAAATCGGTGTGGCTGAAGCTGAACACGTGCCCGACGTGCAGCGATCCGCTCGCGGTCGGCGGCGGGGTGTCGATGGCGTAGGTCTGCTCCCGGGGCGCGGCCAGGGCCGCCGCCCGGTCGAAGGCATAGGTGTCCTCGGCGGCCCAGCGGGCCACCCACTTGTCCTCCAGGCCGTCCAGGGTGGGCTTGTCGGGTACGCCGGTGCCCGCTCCCAGGGCGGTGCTGTCCGGGGGGCGGGTGTCGGTGACCATGGCTGGCATCCTAGGAGCGGTGAGCACCTCAGCTTTCCGTGGGCAGACCGCCGGGGACCCCGAGCTGGCCCGGGTCGAGCAGGCACTGCTGGCGCGCTGGCCGGAGAACCGGCTGGAGCCGTCGCTGGCGCGGATCACCGCCCTGGTCGACCTGCTGGGGTCGCCGCACCGGGCCTTCCCCGTCGTCCAGGTGACCGGCACCAACGGCAAGACGACGACCGCCCGGATGATCGACGAGCTGCTGCGCGGGTTCGGCCTGCGGGTGGGCCGCTTCACCAGCCCGCACCTGGTCAGCATGCGCGAGCGCATCGTGCTCGACGGGGAGCCGCTGCCCGCCGAGCGCTTCGTCGAGATCTACGACGACGTCGCGCCCTACGTGGCCATGGTGGACGCCGGCAGCGACGTGCCGATGTCCTTCTTCGAGGTCGTGGTGGCCATGGCCTACGCCGCCTTCGCCGAGGCGCCGGTCGACGTCGCCGTCATCGAGGTCGGCATGGGCGGCACCTGGGACGCGACCAACGTCGCCGACGCGCGCGTCGCCGTGGTCACCCCGGTGGCTCTGGACCACGCCGAGTACCTGGGCCCGGACGTCGCCACGATCGCCGGGGAGAAGGCCGGCATCATCAAGGCCGTCCCGGCCGACGAGGTCACCCCCGAGGGACGCCCGGACGCCGGGGTCGTCGCCGTGCTCGCGCACCAGCCGGCCGGCGCGCTGGAGGCGCTGGTGCGGCGGGCGATCGAGGTCGACGCCACCGTGGCGCGGGAGGGCACCGAGTTCGCCGTCCTGGAACGACGGGTCGCCGTGGGCGGGCAGCAGCTGCGGCTGCAGGGCCTGGCCGGCGAGTACCCCGAGGTGTACCTGCCGCTGTTCGGCGCGCACCAGGCACAGAACGCCGCCGTCGCGCTGGCCGCGGTCGAGGCGTTCCTGGGCGCCGGTGCGGCGACCGGCCCGATCGCGCCGGACGTCGTCCGCGACGCCTTCGCCGCCGTCCGGTCGCCCGGCCGGCTGGAGCGGGTGCGCAGCTCGCCGACCGTGCTGGTGGACGCCGCGCACAACCCGGCGGGCATGGCCGCCACGGTGGCCGCCGTCCAGGAGTCCTTCGACTTCACCCGGCTGGTCGGGGTGGTCGGCTGCGTGGTCGGCAAGGACGTCGGCGGCATGCTCGCCGCGCTGGAGGCGGTCTGCGCCGAGCTGGTCGTCACCCAGAACGGCTCGGCCCGCGCGATCCCCGCCGACGAGCTCGGCGCGCTGGCCGTCGACGTCTTCGGCGCGGACCGGGTGAGCGTGCACCCCCGGCTGCCGGAGGCGCTGGAGTCGGCGATGGAGCTCGCCGAGGCCGGGCCGGACGACGCGCTGGGTGGCTCCGGTGTGCTGGTCACCGGGAGCGTGATCACCGCGGGGGAGGCGCGCAGCCTGCTGTCCGGGACGAGCGCATGACCGCCCCGGACCCGGTGCGCGCCGGCCGCGCCCTCGGCGGGGCGGCCGCGGCGATCCTGCTGCTGGAGGGGATCGCCGTCCTGTTCGTGCCGCGCGGCATCGCGCAGACCGGACCTGGGCTCACCCCCTTCCGGCTGACCGTGCTCATCGGGCTGGCGGTGCTGCTGGTGCTGGCCTGCGGCGTGCAGCAGCGGCCGCGGGGCGTGCTGATCGGGACCGTCCTGCAGGTGCCGCTGCTGCTGACCGGCCTGCTGGGGGCGGCCATGTGGCTGGTCGGCGGCCTGTTCGTGCTGATCTGGCTGTACCTGCTGCAGACCCGCAAGGACCTGCTGGGCTCGCCCTTCGGCGCACCGCCGGCCGCCCCGGAGCCCCCGGACAGCCCGCAGGACTGAACGGGGCGCGGGACGCCCCGATCCGGCTCGCCGGCGGCGCTGGGGCGGTCGAGCGCGACGGGCGCCGCCCCCGGAGTGACGTAGGCTGCCGCACCGTGTCTGCCCCCGGTGCCGAGCGCACCCTCGTCCTCGTCAAGCCCGACGGCGTCGCCCGCGGCCTGGTCGGCCAGGTGGTCGCCCGGCTGGAGGCCAAGGGCCTCCGCCTGGTCGCCGCCGAACTGCGCACGCTGACCACCGAGGTCGCCGAGAGCCACTATGCCGAGCACCGGGAGCGGCCGTTCTTCGGCTCGCTGGTGGAGTTCATCACCGGCGGCCCGCTGCTGGCCCTGGTCGTGGAGGGGCCGCGGGCGATCGAGGCCTTCCGCGCCCTGGCCGGCGCCACCGACCCGGTGACGGCGGCCCCGGGCACGATCCGCGGGGACTTCGCCCTCGAGGTGCAGAACAACATCGTGCACGGGTCGGACTCCGCGGAGTCCGCCGCCCGGGAGCTCGCGCTCTTCTTCCC
>JAICZD010000078.1 GCA_025933855.1 Modestobacter sp.
CTGAGCGAGCAGTCCGTGGCGGAGGGGCGCGACCGCGTCGCGGACAGCGAGGTCCACGGCCTGCCCCGCTGACCGTCCCCGACCGCCCGACCTCCGGGCGGCGGGGGAGGATGCCCGGATGCCTCGACTGCTGGTGGTCCACCACACGCCCTCGCCGGCCATGCAGGCGCTGCTGGAGGCGGTCCGGGAAGGCGTGGCGCTGGTCGAGGACGTGGAGCCGGTGGTGCGGCCCGCCCTCTCCGCGGGCGCCGCGGACCTGCTCGCCGCCGACGGCGTGCTCCTCGGCACGCCGGCGAACATCGGCTACATGTCCGGCGCCCTCAAGCACTTCTTCGACACCGTCTACTACCCGTGCCTGGACGCCACGGTCGGGCTGCCCTTCGGCCTCTACGTGCACGGCGGCGACGACACGGCCGGCGCGCTGCGCAGCATCGAGCGGATCACCGGGGCGCTGCGCTGGAAGCAGGTCGCCGCGCCGCTCAGCCTCACCGGCCCGCCCGGGGCGGCGGACATCGAGGCCTGCCGGGAGCTCGCGGCGACGGTGGCGGTGCAGCTGGAGGGCTGACCTCCGGCCGCTCCGGGACGTCGTGCCCGCCTGGTCACCGACGCCGGGGCGACGGCGCAGGCGCGCGTCTGGCCGCCGGACGTGTCGGGCAGCCTCCCGGTGCGCCTGACGAGCTGGCGCTGACCGGCCGGCCCCGGGCTCGGAACCGGTCGCCGTCGGCGAGCCGACCACCGCCGGCGCCGCGGACCGGGCTGGCGTGTCGCGCCCGTTCGGTGTGCGATGGGCGCCTGGACATCGACGGCTCCGAGGAGCTCCCATGCCGCATCGACGTACCTGCGTGCTGGCGCTGACCGGGCTGGCCGCCGCCGCCGTGGTGGCCGCCGCGCCGCCCGTCCCGGCGGCCGCCGCGCCGGCGCCGGAGAAGTCGCCGGTGGCCATCGGGACCGGCGGCGCGGTCGCCACGGTCGATCCGGATGCCACCCGGGTGGGCCTGGAGGTCCTGGCCGACGGTGGCAATGCCGCCGACGCGGCCGTCGCCGCCGCCGCGGCGCTGGGGGTGACCGAGCCGTACTCGGCCGGCGTCGGGGGCGGCGGCTTCTTCGTCTACTACGACGCGGCGAGCGGCACGGTCTCCACGATCGACGGCCGGGAGACCGCGCCGCTCGCGATGGGAGCGGGCGCCTTCCTGGACGACAGCGGGGCGCCGCTGCCGTTCCAGGAGGCCGTGCAGAGCGGGCTGTCGGTGGGCACGCCGGGGACGCCGCGCACCTGGGAGCGGGCCCTGGAGCGGTTCGGCACCCGGTCCCTGGCCCAGGTGCTGCAGGGCGGCATCCGGCTGGCCGAGGACGGCTTCGTCGTCGACCCGACGTTCGCCCAGCAGACCGCGGACAACGCGGACAAGTTCGCCCGGTTCGCCCCCAGCGCCGAGTTGTTCCTGCCCGGCGGCGCGCCGCCCGCGGTGGGGTCGGTGTTCCGCAACCCCGATCTGGCGCAGACCTACCGGCTGCTGGCCGAGCAGGGCGTGGCGCCGATCTACACCGGCCGGCTCGGCGAGGAGATCGTGCAGACCGTGCAGCACCCGCCGATGGCGGCCGGTGCCGCCGACGTGCGGCCGGGCCTGCTGCGGGAGGTCGACCTGGCGCGCTACGACGCGCCGCTGCGCGAGCCGACCCGGATCGAGTACCGGGGGCTGGACGTCTACGGCATGGCGCCGCCGTCCAGCGGTGGCTCGACGGTCGGCGAGGCGCTCAACGTGCTGGAGCAGTTCCCGCTGGGCTCGCTGCCCGACGTGCCTGCCCTGCACACCTACCTGGAGGCCAGTGCGCTGGCCTTCGCCGACCGCAACGCCTACGTCGGCGACCCCGCCTACACCCAGGTGCCGCTGGCCGAGCTGCTGTCCCAGGAGTACGCGGCGGAGCGGGCCTGCGCGCTCGACCCCGCCGCGGCCGCGGCCAAGCCGGTTCCGGCCGGCAGCCCCGACGGGGAGTACGGACCGTGCCCCGCGGCCGGCGGTCCGACGACCGGTGCGGGCACCGAGGGCCCGAACACCACGCACCTCACCGTGGCCGACGCGGCGGGGAACGTCGCCAGCTACACGCTGACGATCGAGCAGACCGGCGGCAGCGGCATCACGGTGCCCGGGCGGGGCTTCCTGCTGAACAACGAGCTGACGGACTTCACCTTCGCGCCCGCCGACCCGAACCGGCCCGAGCCGAACCTCCCCGCCCCCGGCAAGCGGCCGCGCAGCAGCATGGCGCCCACCATCGTGCTGGACGACGGCCGGCCGGTGCTGGCCCTCGGCTCTCCCGGCGGCGCCACCATCATCACCACCGTGCTGCAGACCCTGGTCAACCGGATCGACCGCGGTCTGGACCTTCCCGCGGCCATCGCGGCGCCGCGGGCCAGCCAGCGCAACGGCCCGGCGACGGAGGCCGAGCCGGCCTTCATCGCGGCGTACGGCCCGCAGCTGCAGGCGCTCGGGCACCAGTTCACCCCGGTCACGGAGATCGGGGCGGCGACCGGCATCGAGTTCCTGCCCGGGAACCTGATGCTGGCCGCGGCCGAGCCCGTCCGCCGCGGCGGCGGCAGCGCCGGGGTGGTGCACACCGTGCCGGGCGCGGGGGAGGACACCGTGCCGGCACCCGACCTCGGCGACGGATAACTCGTCGGCCGTCCGCCGTCGTGCGCGGAAGGAGGTCCGCCATGTCCGGGCAGCAGCGGCCGTTCGCCGACCGCCGCGAGGCAGGACGACGGCTCGCCGGCCGGCTCGCCGGGCAAGCGGACGAGGACGTGGTCGTCCTGGGGCTGCCGCGCGGCGGGGTGCCGGTCGCCGCGGAGGTGGCCGACCGGCTCGGGGCCGCGCTCGACGTCCTCGTCGTCCGCAAGCTGGGCCTGCCCGGCCGGCCGGAGCTCGCGATGGGCGCCGTCGCCGCGGTGGGGGACGCGGTGGAGACCGTCCGCAACCCGGTCGTGATCGAGCACGCGCACGTCGGCGAGGACACGTTCGAGGAGGTCCGGCGACGGGAGGTGGCCGAGCTGCAGCGGCGCGCCGCGGCCTTCCGCCGCGAGTCCGCCGCCGTCCCGGTGCGCGGCCGGGCGGTCGTCGTCGCCGACGACGGCCTGGCCACCGGGTCGACCATGCGGGCCGCCGTCGCGGCGCTGCGCGGACAGCGGCCGCGCCGGGTCACCGTGGCCGTGCCGGTGGGTTCCCGGTCGGCGGTGGAGCAGCTGTCCCGGGAGGTGGACGAGGTGGTCTGCCTGTGGACGCCGGAGCCGTTCAGCGCAGTGGGCCAGGCCTACCTCGACTTCGCGCCGACCGGGGACGACGAGGTCCGGAACGCGTTGTCGGCCGCGAACCGCCGCACCCGCGCAACGGGGCGGAACCCCGGCTGAGCGCTCCTCCGCGCGACGCCACCCCACCCCGGGCGACCCGTCGCCCCTCATCGCGGCGCATACGGGGCGAGAGCGCCGAGGTCGACGGGGACGACAGGATGGGCCCGTGGAGATCTGGCCGGGGACCGCATATCCGCTGGGCGCCACCTACGACGGCACCGGAACCAACTTCTCGCTGTTCTCCGAGGTCGCCGAGCGGGTCGAGCTGTGCCTGTTCGACGCCGGCGGGGCAGAGCAGCGGATCGAGCTCACCGAGGTCGACGGCTTCGTCTGGCACTGCTTCCTGCCCGCGGTCGGCCCGGGACAGCGCTACGGCTACCGGGTCTCCGGCCGGTACGACCCGGCGGCCGGCCTGCGGTGCAATCCGGCCAAGCTGCTGCTGGACCCCTACGCCAAGGCCGTGGACGGCGGCCTGCGCTGGGACGAGTCGCTGTTCGGGTACCGGTTCGGCGATCCCGCCGTCGGCAACGACGACGACTCCGCCGCGCACCAGGCCAGGTGCGTGGTGATCAGCCCCTACTTCGACTGGGGCTACGACCGGCCGCTGCGGATCCCCTACAGCGAGACGGTGGTGTACGAGGCGCACGTGCGCGGTCTCACGGCCCGCCACCCGGATCTGCCGCCCGAGCTGCGCGGCACGTATGCGGGCCTGGCGCACCCGGCCGTGGTTGAGCACCTGCAGCGGCTGGGCGTCACCGCCGTCGAGCTCATGCCGGTCCACGAGTTCCTCGACGACCACCACCTGGTGCAGCGCGGGTTGTCGAACTACTGGGGGTACAACACCATCGGCTTCTTCGCCCCGCAGCACCGCTACGCCAGCCGGGGGACGGGTGGTGAGCAGGTGCCCGAGTTCAAGGCGATGGTCCGCACCCTGCACGAGGCGGGCATCGAGGTGCTGCTGGACGTCGTCTACAACCACACCGCGGAGGGCAACCACCTGGGCCCGACGCTGTCGTTCCGCGGCATCGACAACCCGGCCTACTACCGGCTGGCCGAGGACCGGACGTACTACGCGGACTACACCGGCACCGGTAACACGCTCAACGTGCGGCACCCGCACGCGCTGCAGCTGGTCATGGACTCGCTGCGGTACTGGGCGATGGAGATGCACGTCGACGGGTTCCGCTTCGACCTCGCCGCCACCCTGGCGCGCGAGTTCCACGACGTGGACCGCCTGGCCGCCTTCTTCGATCTGGTGCAGCAGGACCCGGTGGTGTCCCAGCTGAAGCTGATCGCCGAACCCTAGGACGTCGGCGCCGGCGGCTACCAGGTCGGCAACTTCCCGGCGCTGTGGACGGAGTGGAACGGCCGCTACCGCGACGCCGTCCGGGACTACTGGCGGGGCACGCCGGGCACTGTCGGGGAGTTCGCGTCCCGGCTCACCGGCTCCAGCGACCTGTACCAGTCCACCGGGCGGCGGCCCTTCGCCTCGATCAACTTCGTCACCGCGCACGACGGCTTCACGCTGCACGACCTGGTGTCCTACGAGGCCAAGCACAACGAGGCCAACGGCGAGGACAACCGGGACGGCACCGACGACAACCGGTCGTGGAACTGCGGCGTCGAGGGGCCGACCGACGACCCGGAGGTGCTCGCGCTGCGCGGGCGGCAGACCCGCAACCTGCTGGCCACCCTGCTGCTGTCCCAGGGCGTGCCGATGCTGGTGGCCGGCGACGAGATGGGCCGCACCCAGGCCGGCAACAACAACGCCTACTGCCAGGACAACCCGATCTCCTGGGTGGACTGGGAGCGCGCCGCCGGGTTCCGCGAGCTGACCGGGTTCACCGCGCGGCTGACCCGGCTGCGGCGGGAGCACCCGGTGTTCCGCCGCCGCCGGTTCTTCCAGGGGCAACCGGTGCGCGGCACGTGCCTGGCGGACATCGCCTGGCTCACCCCGGCCGGGCGGCCGATGACCGACGAGGAGTGGACGGCCGGGCAGGCCGGCCCGCTGGTCGTGTTCCTGAACGGGGCGGGCATCCCCGAGCCCGACCGGCGGGGTCGCCGGGTGGTCGACGACTCGTTCCTGCTCCTCGTCAACCCCACCGGCAGCGCCCTGCCGTTCACCCTGCCCGGCCCCGCCTACGGCTGGACCTGGCACCTGTGCCTCGACACCGCGGAGGACACCGCCGAGGACACCGCGGGCGTTGCCACCAAGCTCGCCACCGTGGCGGGGCAGGTGGTTCTGATGGCGGCCCACTCGCTGCGGTTGCTGACCAGGCCGGCGCTCGAGGGCGACTGAACGGTCTCCGGTCGCGGCCGGTGGCTTCCCCGGGACGCCGGGGCGGCGGGATGCCGGCCGGCGCCCCGGGGGCGGGGCGATCAGCTCGTGATCGCGATGCGGCGCCGCTTGGTCTCCGGCGACTTCGGCACCCGGACGGTGAGCACGCCGTCGTGCAGCCGGGCGCCGACGGGGTCGGTGTCCACGTCACCGGGCAGGGTCACCGTGTACTGGTACCGGCCGACCCGATCTGGCGGTGTCCGAGGAGGCGCTGCAGTGGCTGGCCCGGCACGGCTACGACCCCGACTACGACGCCGACTACGGAGCACGCCCGGTCAAGCGGCTGATCCAGCACGCCATCGTCGACCCGCTGGCGCTGGAACTGCTGGCGGGGGTCTACCGGGACGGCGACACGGTGCACGTGGAGGTGGCGGGGGACGCTCTCGTGCTCAAGTGAGGCGTCCCCCGGCGACCACCCGCCCGCGCCGGGTAGCTGCGTGCTCCCGGCCGGCGCCTACTGCAGGTGCACCCACTTGGCCACGGACGGCACGTTGATGTCGTCCACGGCCCAGATCCGGTACCAGCCGGGGGGCATGATCGTCGGCTGGCTCGGGAACGTGATCGACCCGTTGACCACCGGCAGCGACAGGTAGCGCTGGTTGAGGTCGGTGGAGTGCGTGGCCGAGGGCGCCGTGGTGACCGTGATCCGGGTGACGGTCCGCCCGGCTCCGGCGGTCGTACCGACGGCGTAGGTGCCGCCGTAGGTCACCTCGGCCGGGTTGCTCGTGATGGTCGGGCGGGTGCCCTTGCTCAGGTAGGGCGGGGAGTACACCAGGTGGGTCCGGCTCTGCTTGGTCACGCCGCCCGTCGGGTTGGAGGTGACCGAGACGACCCGTCCGTCGTCCTGCAGGAACAGCAGCGAGTGGTAGAGCCGGTGCTCGCCGGCCGGCAGCGGGCTCATCGCCTGCCACGGCCCGGACAGCGACGTCAGCAGGGCGGTCGTCTGGCTCGCCGCCGCGACCGTGTTGTCCGCTCCGCCGTTGGCCTCGAACACGGTTCCGTCCGGCAGGTTCACGCAGGAGACGTAGCCCTTGGCCGCGGTCATCGGTGGTCCGGGCCGGTATGCCGGGGCGGTCGAGTCCAGGTCGATCACGTTGGTGCTCGCGGTGGCCGGCCAGCCACCGCCCATGATCATCAGGTTCTGGTCGCGGACGTCGCCGAAGAAGCACGACCCGAAGCCGGTTCCCTTGGCGCCGACCGGCTTGGACACGGCCTTGAAGGCGCCGGTGAACGGGTTCCAGAACCCCGGCCCGGTCGGGCCGGCGTAGAAGATCTCCTGCGGCTTGCTGGTCTGGAAGGTCCGCGGGTACAGCGGCAGGTTCCGGGTCGGGGTGAGCCGGCTGGTGAGGTTGGTCGCGGGGTCGAACACCTCCACGACGCTCGTCTTGGCGCCGGTGACGTCGTACCCGGAGGTGATGAGCTGGCGCCCGTCGGACATGGTGACCACCGACGGGTACCAGCGGCCGACGGACATGTCGGGCAGCTTCTCGTAGCTCTCCGTGACGAAGTTGAAGGCGTACTGCGTCTTGGTGCCCTTCCACGGACTCGAGCCGAGCGTGCCCCCGGTCACCAGCGCCCGGCCGTCGGGAAGCAGCACGTGCCCTGCGCAGAACAGGTCGTCGGGTGTCTTGACCAGCACCTTCGTCTTCGTCACCGGGTTGTAGACGTAGGAGCTGAACTTGGCGCCCTTGCCGACCACGAACAGGCACTTGCCGGTCGGGCTGCACACGACGTGCACCATGTTCTGGTCGCCGGTGAACGGCGCCTCGGCGGCCCACGAGCCGACCTGGGCGGGGTCGGCGACGGCCGCGGCCGCCATCTCCGCCGTCATCAGGTCGCTCGCCGTCGCGGTGCCCGTCCGGTCGTGACCGTGGTGTGCGAGCGGCGGCAGCGGCGTGAACCGGTCCTGACCGGTGACCGGGTCGACGTCGTTGGCCTGCGAGTCCAGTTCCAGGTTCTGCTGGGCGATGATCTGCTGCGGGCTGGCCGGCGGCGCCGGTTTCGCCGAGACGGTTCCCGGCGTGAGGACGACGAGAGCCGGCCACGCGAGGCAGGTGATCACCGCGGCCTTGGTGCGGTTCATGTGCCGACTCCCTCCGGCATGCCGCGCCCTCGGGCCGCATGTCCACTGGCGAGCTGCTCGGCAGGAGCAGTTGCCGGAGCCTGGCGCACGTCCGGCCGACCTGTCAGCAGGCTGTGCGTTCCCCAAGTTGCCGGGTGTGACGATGGTCGGCGCGCCGGGCCACGGCTCGCAGGGTTGGGTGACGGAAAGTGACCAATTTCGTCTGCCGGGGTGGTGGCACTCAGCGGCCGGCGGCGAGGTAGCGCAGCGCCGGAAGGCTGGGCAGGAAGCAGTAGGCGCCGCCCCGGGTGGTGACCAGCCGGGGCAGGCCGGACAGCACGGTACGGCCCGCTGCTCCGGGAACGGTGAAGGTGCCGGGGCCGGCGTCGTTCGCGCCGATCACCGGGTCCCGGGCCCGGCCGAGCCCGGGCGCGAACAGCCCGTCGTTGGCCCACTCGGCCATCAGGAACTCGAACTGGTCGCGCAGGCTCACGCCGATGAACATCCCGAGCAGGCCGCGCTCGATCCCGTCATGGGGATGCCCGGGGTCGTAGGCGGGACCGTAGGTCAGCCCCCGCCGCACGATGCGGTGCAGGTGGCCGCCGCTGCCGGCGACCCGGGAGTTCCGCGGGTACATGCGCCGGATGTGCGCCCCCATCGGGCAGGCCAGGCCGCGCTCGTCCCCGGGCACGTAGTCGAAGTCGTTGAGCTGTTCGGGTGCCAGCGGCGGATCGGGGCTGTCGGTGTCGGGGGAGAGGACCAGCGGCGTCCCGTTGCGCCAGCGCCCGCAGAACTTCGCGGCGATCAACTCCTCGGGCAGCCCGGTGGCCGCGGACTGCCCGGCCAGCAGCGCGGCGAACGCGTCGACGTCCTCGGCGAGCACCCGGACGGCGGCGAAGCTGCCGTTGCCGCCGAGAACCGGCGGGCTCGGCACCGGATAGGTGAAGCCGGCGTGCTGGCTGGGGTGACCGAGCAGGAACTCCCCGGTCGGCGCCACCGGCATCCCGTCGGGCACGCCGGTGGGCGGTGCTCCGGCGATGGTCGGCTGGGAGATGCCGTCGGCGTAGCCGAAGTGGCTCACCCGTCCGTCCAGCACCGCGGCGTCCAGCCGGGCCAGTTCGGTGAGCCCCGGCGTCCACCGGGCGGTGAGCCGGCCCGTCACGCCGTCCACCGCTGCCGGCGACTGCCCGAACAGCGAGACGAGCAGGTGGAAGCCGGGATCGGTGAACGCGGGCAGCCAGAACTGCGGGCCGCTGGCCCCGACGTCCCCGACCCGCTCCGCCCGGGCCGCGGCGCCCGCGGTGAACTCGGCCGGGAAACTGGCCAGCGACTCGGCTGCGACGCCGAGGGCGCGCAGGCCGGCGGCGGGCAGCGAGACGTTCAGGCAGCAGTCCGGCTTGACCTCCCAGGGGGCGCCGCTGGTCACCGACAGCCCGCCCGCGTCCCCGTCGGCGAGCGAGCCGAGCAGGCTCCGGCCCGCCGCCGGGTCGTCGATGCGCAGCAGCAGGTGCCGGGCGACGGGCATGGCGTACCCGCGGACGATCAGCCCCTGGACGTCGGCCAGGTCCAGGACTGGGGTGCCCACGTCCGTCGCCGGGCTCAGACCGGGGAGCCGGCGCGGATGTCCAGGACGGTCCGGTCGGGATAGGCGCTGTAGAACGGCGGGATGCAGCCCAGGTCGTGAGCCCGCAGGTAGGCCAGGAACTCCTCGCGGTGCTGCTGCACCGGCAGCGGCGGCGCGTCGGCGATGTGCTGCAGCAGCGCGTCGAAGACCTGCCCGATGTGGTCGACGAACTCGTTGACGTAGGCGTCGAAGTCGCCGTCGTAGGTGGTGATGACGGCCAGCCGGGTCTCGTCGAGGAAGACGAACCGGGCGAAGTGCACCGTGCCGATCGCGTCCAGTGCCTGGATGATCGGATTGCGCTCCGGCGGCTGTGACTGCAGCTGCTGCAGCGTCGCCTCCAGGGTCGCCCGGTCCTCCGCCGACCGGATGGACATGACCAGCGTGAGAGGGTGCTGAACCGCTTCGGTGGGGGCGGACGGATCGGCCATGTGCCTGGGCCTCCGGGGGGTGCGGCGGCGGCTCGGGGCTGCCGAGGAGCCGTCGCGGGGATGGGCGTACCGGACCTCCTCACCCTGCCCGCGCGACGTCACCCCGGCGTCACGGCGCCGTCCGTTCGGCCGGCCCGGCACCCGGCACCTGGCACCACCGACCTCGCGCCGGAGCTGCCGACCCCGCGCTGCAGGGCGAGGTCGGCAGCGCGGGCGCGAGGTCGGTGCCGGCGGTTGCGGGCACGGGGGCCGCTCGGCGACGCGGGGCCTGGTGCGGCGGCCCGGTCAGCGGTACACCGCCACCCCGCCGGGCGCGACGGTGACCTGCACCGCCGACGTCCCGGCCCGGTCCTGCGCCGTCAGGGTCGGGGCGGCGGCGGGGTCGCTCGCGTACAGCCGTGACAGCACCGAGCCGGGCGGCGTCAGCCCGGCGTCCACCACCACCCAGGCGCTGCGCGGCTGGTCGACGTCGGTGTTGATCAGGCACAGCACCTCGGTGTCGGCCAGGATGCGGGACCACCCGACCACCGAGCGGACCGGACCGCCGAACCCGGTCGGCGGCCCGAAGGTGCTGCCGTCCCCGGAGATCTCGCGCAGGTACTGCCTGCCCCGGCGCAGCGCCGGTTCCGCCCGCCGGACGTCGAGGATGGCCCGGATCTCCCGGTAGGTCGGGGCGGTCTCGTCGAACACGTGCCGGTCGCGGGTGCGGAAGGGGCCGAACTCCCCGCCGAACATCGCCTCCCGGATGTACCGGTCGTCGCCACCCTCGCCGTCCAGGAGTTGCTCGCTGCCGTAGTACAGGCAGGGGATGCCCAGGGTGAGCACGTTCAGCGCGAGGACCGCGAGCGCCCGCTGCGGGCCGGCCGGGGTCGCGGCGAACCGGGCCTTGTGGTCCCGGCCCTGGCGGATCTGGTCGTGGTCGTCGACGGAGGTGACGACCCGGTCCCGCAGCCAGGCGTGGCTGTCCTTGCCGATCAGCTCGGAGTTGCGGAACAGGTCGAAGTAGGACGGCGCCGGATCGCCCGCGCCGGTCGCGGTGGCCACCAGGCCGGCGGCCGCGGCGCCCAGCCCCAGGACGGCGTCGACCCCGGTCAGCTCCTGCACCTCGACGCCGAGCTCCCGGCTGCCGGCGACCTCGCCGATGAGGTAGAAGCGGTCCTTGCCCAGCGTCTGCGCGTACTCGTGCATGGCGCTGGCGAAGTAGCGGGTGGCGCCGCGGTCCATGTGCTTGACGGTGTCCACCCGCATGCCGTCCAGGTCGGCGAACCCGAGCCAGTACTGGTAGCACCGGGTCAGCGTGGTGAGGGCGGGGGAGACCCGGTAGTGGTCGACGTCCCCGGCGCCGTGGTGGACGTCCTTGAGCGTCTCGAAGTCACCGGCCGTGGTCTCCTCCTCGTCGTCCCAGTTCCGGATGCGCCCCCGCGCGCTGAACGTCGCCGGATCGGTCAGCTCGGCCGGCCAGACGGCGCCGTCGGGGAAGACGCCGGCCGCACCGGCCGCGGTGAACGGCACGAGCGCGCCACCCGGGGTGCGCCAGCCGGCGACCTGGTACGGGGTCGGTGAGTACGACGGCTGGTCGGTGAGCGCGCCGGTGTTGTGGTCGGCCTGGACGGCGTAGCCGAAGACGTCCCCGGTGTGGTTGAGGATCACGTCGAGGATGACCCGCAGCTCCATCGCGTGCGCCTCGTCGACCAGGGCGCGGAGGTCCTCCGCGGTGCCGAAGTGCGGGTCGATCTCCAGAAAGTTCTGCGTGCCGTAGCCGTGGTAGCTGGCCGGCTGGCCGGCGGGCGCGGTCACCTGGCGCAGCACCGGGCTCAGCCAGATCGCCGTGGCACCCAGCCGCCGCACGTAGCCGAGCTTGCTGCGGGCGCCGCGCAGGGTTCCGCCGACCCAGGACTGCCCGGCGTCGCGCCACCGTGCCGCGCCGGGTGCGGTGGCGACCGCCGTCCCGTTGTCCGACGGCCGGTACGGGGGTGTCCGGCCGGGCACCGGGGCTCCCGTGGCGTCCAGGAAACCGTCCTCGGCGCCGTCGGAGAACCGGTCGACGAGCAGGAAGTAGATGACCTCGTCCTCCCACGCGCTGGGTGACGGCCAGCCGCGAACGGTCGGTGGGGACAGTTCGACATCGGCAACCGATCGCACGATCGACCTCCTCGACGGGCTGGGCACCCGGAATGCGGGCCCCCGGGGCTCTGGCGGCCCCGATGCTTGTCGCCCGCCGTCATCGGTCCGTGACGCCGGCGTGGGCTGGCGCGTCACCGCCGGCCGGGCCCGCCGGCGCCACGCGGGCTGCGGGCTGGTCAGCCGGGCACGCCGGCGGGCCGTGCCCCGGCGCGGTCGCCGCCGCCGCGCACGGACTGCAGAACGGTGTGCGCCAGCTGGTCGACCAGCCGGGTGAACAGCTGCTGGGCGTAGCCGGAGACCAGCGCCCAGGCCAGGATCTGC